>JAVHPO010000381.1:0-2491 GCA_036170635.1 Prolixibacteraceae bacterium
GTTTCTCCGTTCACGTCGGTGCAGGATGAAATAGACCTGAGAGAGGTTAAATCCATGAAAATGAAGCGAGGTCTGTTCAATGAGTATCTTGAAATTATACTTACCAACAATAAAACCAGAAGGGTTACTTCTATAGTTGATAAAGAAGCACTCCGGGAATACATTGAGACAGATTCTCAATCAAAACCAGTCTATGAGAGCAACACTTTTGAACTCAAAAAGGGCAAAATTGTATTTGAAGAGGACAAAATTATCATCACAGATAAAGCAAGAAGTCAAAGGCGTCAAATGCTATTTCTCGGAGGTTCCGGGATATTTTTGGGAATGTCCTATTTGCTCGGATATTTTAAAAAGGGTGACCAGTTTGGACTGTGGTTTGGGTTATTCATTGTGTTAGCCAATATTCTGATGTTTGTATCATTTCTTCTACGGTCAGTTCAAAATGAAATTACTTTGAACGAGGTTAAGTCAATGAAAGTCAAAAAAAGAGCAGGCAACGAATTTTTAGACATTATTCTCAACAACAATAGAACGAGACGGGTTACAGAAATATTCAATCCTGACAGACTTAAGGATTACATTGAAACATTATCACTTCCTAAATAAATTTCTATGAACAACCCTTTGGAACTACAAGAAGGAAAACTTGTTTTTGAAGAGGACAAAATCATCATTACAGACAATGCAAAGAGTCAAAGGAATTATTGGCTTTTTTTGTCCGGCATACAGGTATTGATCGGCGTAATGATGGTTTTGCAGTTTCTTAAAAATGGAGATCAGGTTTCTTTATGGACTGGATTGTTCATTTCGTTAGTTAATTTCGTGACTTTTGTCGCCTTTCTTCTGCGCTCTGGTCGGAGTGAAATCAACTTGAAAGAGGTCAAATCGATGAAATTGAAAGAAAATTTTGGAAATGATTTTCTTGATATAAAGCTTACAGGCAACAGAATGAGACGGGTCAATCTGATTGCCATAACCGAAGATTTGAGGGAGTACATGCCTACTGTGTGGAAGGTAAATTAAGCTTGTATTCCCAATTAAATATTGATAATCAAATTACATTAACCCAATACAACCAATAAACTAAATATATGGAAAGAAGAATTTTTTTGAAAAACTCCTCCTCAGCGATGGCAGGAGTTATCCTTGCACCGACTATTGTTCCGTCCTCTGTTTTCGGAGCAAATGCACCCAGTAACAAAATCAATGTGGCCCAGATCGGCTTTGGCCGCATTGCCATGGGTCACGATCTGGCTGAGACACTGCCAATCGATTTGGCCAGGGTCATCGCGGTAGCGGATCTTGATTCAAACAGGGCGGCGAAAGGCAAGCAGTTTATCGAGGATTTTTATGCGAAGAAGAGTGGAAGCACTTCGGCAGTCAATGTTAAAACGTACGGAGATTACCGCGAAATGTTGCTCAACAAGGAGATTGATGCGGTGATGATCTCCACACCCGACCACTGGCATGCCCAGCCTGCCATTGAGGCTACGCTAGCGGGGAAACATGTTTATCTGCAAAAACCAACCTCGCTGACTATTGCTGAGGGTCGGATGTTGGCGGATATCGTGAAGAAAAAGGGAAATATCTTTCAACAGGGAACCCAGCAGCGTGCCATGCCGCAGTTCCGCATCGCGGCAGAATTGGTCCGCAATGGCAGGATTGGCAAACTGCATACCGTCAAAATCGGATTGCCGGGCGATCCGGGTGGTCCGGCGGCGCCTGAAATGCCAATTCCAAAGAATCTCAATTATGACATGTGGCTGGGATCTACTCCTGAAGTTTATTATACCGAGATGAGGGTCCATCCGCAAAATAGCATGAGTGACCGTCCGGGATGGTTGCGTTGCGAGCAGTTTGGCGCGGGCATGATAACGGGCTGGGGACAGCACCACTTCGATTCGGCAGCCTGGGGTATGGATACAGAGTATACCGGACCCCTTACCATCAATGCGATGGCCACATTCCCCAAATCGGGTTTGTGGGATGTGCATGGCGATTTCCTGGCGGTAGCCGAATACAAAAACGGCATCACCCAGATTACCAGTGGCGCCTTTCCAAATGGTGTCCGGTATGAAGGGAGTGAAGGCTGGATATTTGTGACCCGGGGAGCTTATACCGCTTCAGCAAGTGATCCGGTTTCGCAAAGAAGGAGCAGTAGGGCGCTGGAAGCAAGCGATCCAAAAATCCTGACTTCCGTGATCAAAGAAAATGAGATTCATTTATACAAAATCAATAACCAGCACCAGAACTGGCTGGACTGCATCATATCTGGCAAAGAACCAATTTCGCCTGTTGAGAAAGGTCACAGGGCATGCTCAGTATGTCTGATCACCCATATTTCCATGAAGTTGGGCAGAAAATTGGATTGGGATCCGGATACGGAGAAATTTGTGAAGGACGATGAGGCGAATAAGATGCTGTCAAGATCGCAAAGGTTTCCGTACGGTACAACGAATATCAAAATGTGACTATAATTGAAAGAGGGGGA
>JAVHPO010000381.1:2591-8563 GCA_036170635.1 Prolixibacteraceae bacterium
GGTTTCCGTACGGTACAACGAATATCAAAATGTGACTATAATTGAAAGAGGGGGAGAAAGGGCGATGGGGAGAGTGGGGGAGTGCGACACCTGACATGAGTGCTTTTGTCAATGACATTTCCTTTTTTACCCTGGAAGGGTTAGATGTCAATAGCCCGGGGTTTAGCGACGAAGGAGCGATACCCCGGGTTGACAAACGACGCTAGACCACCGTCCGCGAGGTAAGATCTCAAATGGCAATTGGGTTACTTCGGACGGAAGGCGTATATATCCATTTATCAAATAAATTAAGATCATGAACAAATTCAAATTAATAATCTGTTTACTATTCCTATTTGGTTTTGTCCAACTGCAGGCCGCCAAAATTACCGCGGTGAAGGTTGGTTCCAAAATCAATGTGACCATTGACGGAAAATATTTCACCAGTTATATTTGCTCCTCCGATGAGAAATATCCCTTCTTCTATCCGGTTAACGGACCACTTTCGGGGGGCTCTGTCACCTCCATGCGGAACGGTGAATATCCGCACCACAGCTCGCTTTTCTTTGGTTGCGACCTGGTGAATGGAGGCAATTACTGGCAGGAGGGGCTTGAGCGCGGACGCATTATCTCGGTAAATGCCGAAATCCTGAAAGAAGGCGGAGATACCGTGGTGATTTCGGATGAATGCATCTGGAGCCGTCCAGGGGCACTTTCCCCCGTCAAAGACATCCGTAAATTTACCATCACCTCACCATCAGCCAACATTCGGCTTATAGATGCGGAGATCACCATGGAGATGTTGATGGATGTGACCATTAGAAAAACCAACCACTCGCTTTTTAGTGTCCGGATGGCGGCTGATCTCTCTGTCAAAAATGGTGGCACCTTGGTAAATGCAGAAGGAGATAGTGGCGAGAAGGCAACTTTTGGCAAATCTTCCGCATGGATGGATTTCTTCGGAAAGAGGGGAGAGTTTGTAGAGGGAATAGCCATTTTACAACATCCTTCCAATCCCTGGTATCCGTCACCCTGGTTTACGCGCGATTACGGTTTTATGTCGCCAACTCCGATGTACTGGCCAAAAGATGACAAGGAGACTGTGATGAAAAAGGGGGAGAAACTCTTTTTGCGATACAGGGTGGTGGTGCATGGAGGAAATACTGCTGAAGCCAAAGTGAAGGAATTATTTGAGCTATATAAATGATTGCCAAGACCCTCAAGGTTTTTAAAACCTTGAGGGTCTTGGGGGAAATAGATCATCATCTCCAAAATAACCCGGTTTTTGGCTGTGCATCAACATGAAGTTTGCCTGATTGTCAAACCAACCCATCACCCGTTCCCGCTGTAAATTGGTTGGATGCAGGGAGATACATGTCAGATAGGACGACCAGGGATAGTCCATGGCAAATTTTGTTAATCCATGATGAACCGGATTGTTGTGGATATAAATCACCAAATGCTTGAAATAGTTTTTGTTGCTAATTGATTTGCGGTGAAATGGATGTTCGAACAGGCTGCCCGTCCGGCCAAAGCATTTATTGATCGCCTTGGTGTAGGCATTGAATAGATTGGAGAAATATTGGTGAGGCTGTTTATCAAGACCTTCGAGGTTTTTAAAACCTCGAAGGTCTTGGATTTCCTCCACCTCCTTGATCCTGACCATCAGATGAAAATGGTTCGGCATTAGCACCCAGGCGTAGGTATCTGCAATGGGCGAAATATGCTTGTCGTACAACTCCAGAAAGTAATTATAGTTGTCAGATTTTCTGAATAAGTTGCAACTGTTGATCCCCCGGTTGAAAATGTGATAATACCTCCCGTGGATTAGTAATTCATGTTGGTTCATGGTATACTTATTTCTTGTGCTTAATACCAGGGCTTACAATCATAACGCCATGGTTGCTATATAAATATACCGAAAAAATGTGACAATTCCAAATTAAACACCCTCAAGGTTTTTAAAACCTTGAGGGTGTTTAATTATTTCGCAATCTTCATCTCATTCAGCAACCATCCCGCTCCCCCAAACTTATCCATGATAAATAGGGTGTAGCGAATATCAACATTGATGCAACGTTGGAGCGATGGCTCAAAAATGATATCGCTGCTCATCGACTCCCAGTTGCCATCGAAGGCTGTTCCAATCAGTTCGCCTTTTTTGTTCATCACCGGACTGCCCGAGTTGCCCCCGGTAATGTCGTTGTTGGTGAGGAAGGCAACCGGCATACGACCATCTTTCATGGCATACTGGCCAAAATCTTTGGCATTGTAAAGCTCCTTCAGTTTGACAGGGACCACAAACTCCCAATTTTTAGGATCCTCTTTTTGCATCACACCATCCATGGTGGTCACATAATCATAGATCACACCATCTTTTGGGGAGTAATTCAGAACTTTCCCATAAGTCAAACGCATGGTGGAGTTGGCATCAGGGTAAATAGCCTGACCGGCTTTCATCTCAAGCATACCGGCGATGTACTGTTTCTGTCCTTTGGCATATTGGGTACGGTATTGCTCGAGATCACGCATGTATTTCGCCATGGAGGCAGAGATATCTTTGGCGGCCAGATAAGCCGGGTCTTTTTCAATGGCTTTTTTATCTCCTGCCAGCGCCGCGTTCAGCTTGGCTTCAGATACAAATACCGAATTATCGAACATAGCGTCAACATAGGCATTGATGTTACCATTGTAGTCGGTATCAATGGTTTTGTAAAATGCTGGAAGATCTGTTGCCGGAACTTTTTCCCTGAAGAGGGCAATCAGCGCATTGGCCACTTTCTTGTCGGTTGAAACACTGTAATCTTTGTAAAAATCAGCCGGAGTTCCACCAAAATATCCTCCCCTGCCACCTCCCTGGCCACCTCTTTCACTTCCTTCCGGACGGGGTGCAAACCGGTTTGCTGCGGAGGTCAGTTCAATGGAATTCAGCGCCTCTGTGTAATACCTGGAGAGCATCATAAGTTTAGCACGGCTTTCGATGGCAGCCTGGACGTCTGAAAGCGCTTTTCCATATTTTTCAACCCTTTCCGGATCGGCGGCCACCCATTCGGTGAAAGTCTTCTCTTCAGCTGCCCTTCTGTCCATTACTTTCAATTTGGCAAAGGTCTCGTTCATACCAATCGCCTTTTTCCAGAAGTTGGATGATCCGGCATATTTGCTCGAATATTGAAGCCTGATTTTTGGATTTGCCTCCATGTCGGCCATCAGCACATTTTGACGAACGCCTCTTACCAGGATGGTGACGGCATTGGTTATTTCGCTGGTCTCCTTCACTTCGTAGGAGGTCATGAAACGGTTGGTCCTACCGGGATATCCGATGATCATGGCCGGATCGTTCTGGTTGACCCCTTTCAGTGAGATGGTCAGGTATTTTTTTGGCTGGTAAGGAACGTTATCCTTGGCATACTCGGCCGGATTGTTGTCTTTGTCGACATAGATGCGAAACATGCTGAAATCGCCTGTATGACGCGGCCACATCCAGTTGTCGGTATCAGCGCCGAATTTTCCGATGGAGGAGGGGGGTGCCCCCACGAATCGGATGTCGCTGTAGGTCTTGGTCACCACCATGTAATATTGGTTGTCGCCGAAGAAAGAGACGACTCTGGCTCTCAGGTACTTGTTTCCTTTAACTGCTTTGGCTGTCAATGTATCTGAAATGGTCGCGAAGGCTGCCTCTTTGGCTTTGGCTTCGGCCGCAGCATTTAATGCATTCGTTACTGCTGTGGTTACATCCTCAAACCTGTCGAGGAAGGTGACGGAGAGTCCCTTGGCAGGAAGCTCCTCGTCGCGGTTTTTCGCCCAGTAACCATTTTCAAGGTAGTCGTGGTCGACCGTGCTAAGTCTTTGAATCGTACCGTAGCCACAGTGGTGGTTGGTCAGAACGAGTCCCTCTTTGGAGATCAGCTCAGCCGTACATCCACCGCCAAAATGCATCACAGCATCCTTCAGGCTGGAGTTGTTGATGTCGTAAATATCTTTGGCAGAGAGCTTAAATCCCAACTCCGACATTTTTTTGCTGTTCAGCTTCTGAAGCAGCGGAAGCATCCACATCCCTTCATCCGCCCTCAAGGAGCCGGCCGACAAAATGATGGTTGACAGAATCAGTAATCCGAATTTTCTTAGGTTCATCATGTTATAATTTGATTTTAAAAGTGTTAACAGATTATATGCCAGACAATGATAACAAAAAAGTACAGAGTAAAAAATGAGAAATATGGTCAAATTGAGTGATGCAACCTTGATAGCAAATAGACTGATTTATCAATATATGGTTTAACTGGAAGAGAAAAGATAATGTAACTTTTTGCCCGCATTAGCTACTCTAACGAATACGGGAAATAGTTTCACGTCTCAGTCTTTTTTAACATATTTATTTCATTATCTTTACTGTGAGGCAATTGAAAAATTGATACTTACTCTTATGCTACATGTTGTATAGGCGCAATATTGCGCGTAGAAAGGAGTTAGGGCACATTATCTAGAGATTCTTACAACTACCAAAAATTTTGAAAATAACTTGATAATTTGTATCTAATTAGATACATTTGTGAAATATAGTCATACCAATGCCCAAGATTGATGCTTTTGACGGAATTAAAATTCACATTTATAACGGCGACCATAGGCCTCCTCATATTCATGCTGTTTATAATGATTATGAAATTTTAATACTCATCGAAAGTGCACAAATCTATGCGGGTGCTATGCCAAACAAACAATTAAAAAAAACGTTTGATTGGTTGACTGGAAATGCTGAATATGCGTTGGAAGTATTTTACGAATTAAATCCGGAATTAAAATGAGAAAGTTAAGAATCCCAAGAATAATAAAAATCAACTGGATAAGAGAACTTGCAATTTCTGTAGTTTTTAACAATGGTGAGTCTCGAATTATTGATTTTAGAAAAGTGTTGCATGAAGTTGGAATCAAATCAGACTCTCCTGCAAATATCCTTTTAAACACAGACGAATTAGCCGAAGTAAAATTAGTTGATAACACTTTGTCATGGGATAATGTCGATCAATATATTAGTTCCAAAAATGGTGATAGAATAAGAGTTCCTTTTGAAATTGGTGCAGACACATTGCTTAAACACAGTAAACCTGAAAAATCAGAATCAATAATTCGTGTTGGCAAAATGATTCGTGAAACTAGATTAAAAAGTGGAATGTCTCAACAGGATTTAGCTTTAGTCAGTGGTACATCCAGAACTTATATATCAAGAATTGAAAATGATAGGTCTGATATTGAACTGGCAACTCTTCGCAAAATAATAGAAACAGGATTAGGACGGAAAATGGAAATCACCATAAAATAGCGTGCCCTTACACACGCCAAATGCCATGCGGGATCAGTAGGTTACCCATATCTAACCTGCCGGAAACAACCGGCTTCGAAGTTTTAAAAGCCCTTGCCATCTCCAGCATCCAGGTTACTGCACTCGCATTGTCGGTAGCACCGTTGTAGATGCTGTCGCCGTTCACTTTGGCGCCAATTCCGAGATGGTCCCAGTGGGCAGTATAGACGACCACCTCATCGGCATGTTTGTTGCCACGAATCAATCCACAGACATTGCTGGTTGTTTTGTTTTCAAAATGGTTGAAGATTTTGCCGGATACTTTTACCGGCAAAACCATTGGCTTAAAATCCTTTTTCAGGGCCATGGTTTTGGCCTGTTCGAAACTCATTCCACAGGATGCGAACAGTTGCTCGGCCGCGGGTTTCGAGATCCATCCTTCCATGGAACAGCGATCCTTGTATCCGTTTTCCGACTTCAGATAGAGCTTGGTGTTCTCACCGTTGTTGCGAACCACGTTCCAGGGATAACCTGCCTGACCTGTTTCGTGGACTACCATTTTTTGGAGTTTGAACGCTCCCTTGGGTGTTTCAAAATCGAGGGTATTGGAGATGGTCGAACGCACGGAAAGTAGCGGAACCTCTTGAAAATAGCTACCGTTGGCTGCCGGTTCCAGACCAATTTCCTTCATCTG
>JAVHPO010000382.1:0-8530 GCA_036170635.1 Prolixibacteraceae bacterium
CAGGTTTTTGCTGAGCATCGACTCATCCAGGGTTTTATCTTTCAAAGCGGCCGTGAGTTCGTTCACCTCATCCATATTACCGCCCATCAGCATGTTGTTTCCGGCGCGTACTTTGGCTACGGCGCTGCCGTATCCATCGAAATCGGTCATGAAGACGCCATTAAATCCCCACTCCTTGCGAACTATATCATTCAGTAATTCAGGTGTTTCAGCGGTATAGAATCCATTTAATTTGTTGTAGGAGGTCATGATGGCGGAAGGCTTTGACTCCTTTACCGCGATCTCAAATCCGCGCAGGTAGATTTCCCGCAATGCCCTTTGGCTGACTACCGCATTGTATGTCCTACGATTTGTCTCCTGGTTGTTGGCAAGAAAATGTTTTAAAGTCGCGCCAACGCCATTCGATTGAACTCCATTTACCATTGCTGCTGCGGCCTTTCCTGAGAGCAGCGGATCTTCTGAATAGTATTCGAAGTTGCGTCCGCATTTGGGGTTACGGTGTATGTTAAGTGCAGGCATCAGGATCAGATCGTAATCATATTCAAGCGCTTCATTACCCAATGCTTCTCCGACTTTTTCAACCATCTCTGTGTTCCAGGTGGCAGCAAGGCAGGTAGAGGTTGGGAATGCAGTTGAATACAGGTATTCTATGGCTCCCGCCGGATGAGGATCCCGGTTAACCCCGGAGGGTCCGTCGGTCAGGGGTGATGAACCGATTAAAAGCCTGGGCACCACCAGTTTTGAGTTTTGGTTGGCGATGATAATTCCAGTTCCCTGCTCTGTTGATGGAGAAGCGACAGTGGGCAAAAATTTGCCGTCACCAACTGTCAGACCAATTTTTTCATCTGGGGTTAGGGCGGCAATGACATTGGCGATACTGCCTTTACCTAATTGATTTTGAGGTTTTTCCGCACAAGATTGCATCAAAATTTGAGCCGCAATAATAGACAGCCCACCAATGAAAAGATTTCGTAGTCTCATGGAAGTAGTTTTGTAGTAAGTTGAATTCCCGGTGTATCAATAGTATCCACCAAAGATAAGAACCAAATCTATTTAAACTACTTCCGGTTTCAAATTTTGTAGCGTGCGTTGTAATTCAAGTGTTCTTACTTCACCCCATTCATCTCTTTGAGCAGAAATTCTTTCGTCTTGATTCCCACATACCGGTTGATCTCCTTTCCATCCTTGAAAAGAACCATGGTCGGAATGCTTCGGATATTGTATTTGGCCGAGACTGCCCGGGCTACTTCGACATTGACTTTGCCTACACTTCTGCCATCGGTGACCACAACCGCGACATCATTCAGGATTGGAGCCATCATTTTGCAGGGCGCACACCAGGAGGCCCAAAAATCGACGAGCACGATACCCTTTTTGATCTGCTGGTTGAAGTTCTGATCATTGAACTGCCTGATTTTTTTGTGATCGGCCACTACCGGCATGTTCTTCATCTTACGAAAAGACCAGTAAACATACCCTGCAAACATAAGTAGGGCAGTGGCTCCGAATAAAATTCCTACAACCATATGTTCTTACTTCTTCTTGTTCGTTTGCATCCCTAATACCGCATAGAGCGGACAGAATCCAACAATACTTGTCAATACAAATACTCCGGCCAGGATAAGCAATACAATTGCCAGAGTTCCATCCAATACTTTTGTGTATGCGAGAATTGCAATGATAACTGCGATCAGGATTCTGATTCCTTTGTCGAGATTTCCCATGTTCTTTTTCATCTGTTCAATTTTTAAAATATTAATAATTAACTCATTATATTCAGAAACTATTTAAATTTTATTGTTTCCACTTTATTCATCGGAAATCGTGTGATCAGGACTGTGCCGTAGGCACAAAATGTCAGTAGAAAGAAAATTTACCGCAAAATATCCCGTCCCGTACGGGACGGAATTCAGATCTTAATCCATATTCTACCGATATTATATCCCTAACGGGACTAAAAAACAATTTTTAAACAGTCTCTCAGGTATTTGTAAAATACTATTCTTTTGGGCTGGTTCTTGATTGGTACTATTTAACCAACAGAACCTCATTAACAGCCTTCTCAAGTGTTTCATTGGGTATAAGTCCGACAGTGGATCTTGGTTGTCCTTTAACAGGAATAAAAAGCAATGTAGGCAGACTGGAAATACCCATGCTTTGAGCCAGTTGTTGCTGGGCATCCGTGTCGACTTTGTAGACAATGATCTTGCCATTGTATTTTTTTGCAAGCTCCTCTACCATAGGCGAAAGTTTACGGCATGGTCCGCACCAATCTGCGTAAAAGTCGATAATGGCGGGGAGGTTGCCCTCATATTTCCAACTTTTGTTCAAGTCGTAATTGAAAACCTTCTGCTTAAAGGTTTCATTGGTCAGTACAATGACATTTCCTGAATTGGCGTTGGCGTTTGTTTTGACCGGATTGCCTGCATGACAATTGGTAAAGAGTAACATCATTCCGAGCAATAGGGGTGTTGAAATAATTTGCATTTTGTCTGATATTTGATTTTGTTTGAGATTAACATCTTCCTTTGGCACAAGGACTATTTACCACGAACAACCCCATCACTCCTCCAACGGCAATGCTGAGGTAGGGATTGCTGGTGATACCGCAACTTCCTGATGTACAACCGACATAGTAATAGTTAAGAAATCCGAGCGTTCCCCCGATGGCAACGGCCACCAAAGGTTTCCAGAAACTCCAGGTTGCCAGAAGTTCTTTCAGTGTTTTTTCTTTTGGTTCGGTATTTATGTTATTTTCCATTTACTTGTATTCTTAATGCTGCAAAGATATCAAATCAAAATGATAAATCGCTATAGTATCACCTAAATCGTTTAAATATCACTAAATTTTTTTGATACTAAATCGTAATGTTCAGAATTTCAATATAATATCTAAGAGGATGTTTAGAATTTGTTTTTTGTCCCGTTAGGGCAATGTCATTAAGTCAAGAAAAATTTATGCGACTCTCAACAGATTGCTTCACACTTCGTACCTCGTGTTCGCAATGACGGTGGTTGGTTGGTCAGTTGGATGAGGCGAGGGGTGGGTGACAATTAACAACAAATCACATTTTCTGACCCACCCCTCGCCTCATCCAACGCCCCCAATGCAGTATTCGTCATTGCGAGGAGGAACGACGAAGCAATCTACTGATTATATGTGAATTATAAATTTGTGTTTTCTTAACTTAATGACATTGCCCGTACGGGACGGAATATTTTGCGTTAAATTCTCTTTCTACCGACATTATGTGCCTACTGCACTTTCATCTGTTTATAATTTAGGTTTTCAGTTGCCAGATAGAATCGAAGATCTGCGAAGCAAATACCCACATAATCATTTTCAGTTGATACGGACATTACCACATGAGTATTTCGTGGTTTCCTGAAAATGAGTAATTTCCTGAAAATATTTTTACATCAGGCTGGATTAAACTTATTTAGTTGATTTATAGAAGATTTAAGGTGACAACCGAGTTAAATTTGCATGCTTAATATTAACAAAATGAACAATTCAAGATGGATCAAGTGGATTATCCCTTTTGTGGTTACCTGTGCGCTTGGCTCTTGCCAGCAAAAAGGAAAACTGTTGAAAGAAGGGGATTGGAGGGGAGTTCCTTTTACTGCAAAATATGGCAAGTTTCCAAGATTTGCTGTGAGCCCTGAAAATCCTGAGGTTTCTCTAAACGGTACCTGGGATATGGTAATCGGTAGTGGAGACCAGGCCGATAAAACTGTGGGCATTTTTGAGCAGAAAGCATCGTGACGTTTCCTATCTGAAGGAGGGCTACACCACCATTGACTTTACCTTCCCTAATTTGAATGGTGAACAAGTCGCGCTGAGCGATTCAAGATACACCGGGAAAGTTGTGGTAGTCACAATTTTGGGAAGCTGGTGCCCAAACTGCCTGGATGAGAATACATTTTTGGCCCAATGGTACAAAGAGAACAAGCAACGCGGAGTCGAGATTACTGAATACTGATGTTCAGAAGGTTTCCCTTCGCGTTCGACCTCGCCCTTTTGGGTTTTGCTATTCCAGATTAATTTCACTTTTTCTAGTTCGGGAGCCAGGCTTCCATCATCTTCAAACAATATGGCCGGTTTGGCATTTTCACCAAAAACCATGGCTGCGAGCTTCCAGCTATCAGGATCCTCAGTGTGTAATGTTGGTTTCGCCAAAGGTAGAATTGTTCCTGATTTGATGAATACCGGTATCTGATACAAAGGTACATCCAGCGTATATTCTGCTTTGCCTGAGTATTTTTGCAATGTAAAGAAATGGTACCAATCTCCTTCGGGCAGGTAAACTTTGCGTTTCGATTCACTCTCTGTTACCGGGGCGACGAGCATATTCTCCCCAACCAGAAATTGATTGCTGATGTTGCGTACCGCGGGATCGCGCGGATAATCCATCACCAATGCCCTGAATGGAGGGATACCTTGCTGGTGGTAATTTACAAAAGCTGCATGGAAATAGGGGATCAGTTTCATCCTCAATTCAATTATTTCACGGCATTGCGCTTCCAGTTTTTCCCAGTTTTCGGCAAATCTGCCTTCATTGTTAGCCTTCCGGTCAATTTGCTTCCATGGGGCATTTTTCAGGTACCAGGCATTGATCATCGCCAAAGGTGAGAATATTACCGTTTGCAGCCTCCTGATCAAGTCTTCGTTGCTAACGGCATGGCGAACCTCTGGAGTCCACAACAAGCCTGAAAAGCCTGATTGGGCTATCCCGTGGATGAAATTTTTATGTGTGTACGGGTGGCAAGGCGCCGCCACCTGCAAAAAGGTTATAGCGCTGTACCGCCTGCATCAGCGAAGGACCTGCAAAAACATAGATATCCACACCCTCAGCCCTTGAAATCTCGATCATGATTTCACTTTCTGTACCAAGTCCCAAACGCTCGTAGGGACCATTCAGTGCATTCCAACCATCATTTCCCTCTTTTTCGACGATATCTTTTGGAACCACTTTGGGTTTGCGTTTTTTATTGCCCATGTAAACCGTGGCATAACGGGCCGTATCAACTAAAATTCCGTAGCCGGAAGTTGTAACAAAAAAGGGCACGGGAGCATGTGAATCTCCCGAATCGATGATCGGATCCGCATTGACCCGCAACATCTTCTTCAGTCCGCGCTGCTGAAACGATTGAAGCTGTAACCCCAGTCCATAAAGGTATTCATCTGCTTTCAGCGGCAGCCTCACTTGTACCCCGACCATCCGTAGTGAAATAAGAGGTCTGGATGAAAAAATCGGCCATTTTCTCCATTTGTGCTACTTCCGGCATTTTTTGTTCCGGCAGCACATTCTGAAAAGCAAGCCTGAAGAGCAGATACTGTGAAAAACCGAAAGCGGCATAGTTGATGCTTTCATAAAAACCGCCATCCCGATCAAAACTAACCGGCTTGTTGTCCATTACATTCCCCGAAAAATTGGCCCATTCTGAAACTACCTCCGAGATCTGGGCAACCCATTTTTTTGCTTCCGGAATTTCCTTGATCACTGCCAAAGCGGCAAATCCGGCCATATCCACGCAGGCGCTCCACCAGTTGTGTCCCATGGTGTCGATGGTCTGAATATTTGTTTCGGGTTTCAGCCAATCTTCCATGGCCGGTTGAATACCAATTTTCACAATACCTTCAGCGATCTTTTGCCGCTCGTCAGGGGTTAAGAAGTTGTAGGCACAATCGTATCCAATGGCCACATAGAAACTGGTGTGGGCTGTCCCCAAACCCCCTCTCCAGGGTGGGGTTCGTTTAAGCAGGTCCTGGCCTTCCCACGTTTCCTGTGCCGTAACCTGAAGCAGGGTTTGTCTGATCCGCTCAGCAAAACGGGTGTCGTTGGTCATACGATAAGCCAGACCAAGTTCCTGCAAATCAGGAGCACCGGAACGTTCGCGCTTAAGCATCTCCTCCGCTTTCTTCAACTGGTGTTCCCATGCCTGTTTTACCGCAGGATCATTTTTGACCTGCTCTTTCAACCGTATGATATTGGCATCGGTGTGGAGCAGGTAGCGATGTTTCTGGGCCTGCAGGTTGACGTTCATGCCGGCCACCAGGGTCAATACAAACAAAAATTTGAATAAGTACTTGGTAATCATTTTATCACTCTTATTATCGACAATATCAAACATCTTTTGGAAACACAGATGTCGAGTATAGAGCGGATGATACGAATATGAACGACATGAATCCATACAATCCGATTAATCCGTGTATCCAAATCTTATTTTAATTTCCAGTAAACTACATATCTTTCCCTATGGATCTGATAATAAGGGAGCAACGTTACTTTTTCCTGAAGGGCGTCTTTCACTTCAAAAGTGAGCGGAGATTTTCCGGGAACCTGTTTTACTATATCAGAGATCCTTTTGCCACCGGTATTCAGAATGGTCTTAATATTTTCAGGAATTGGGTTCTTCGCCAGATCGTCCTGGTCTTCGGCAAAGGGGGCCAGCTTCGTCATTCCCTCATTTCCCATCGCACCGGCCAGAATAACCGGGCCATAAGCGATGGCAGCCACGTTGGGATTGTCGTTGACCGGTACCAGCCTCAGCGACATAGGTATTGTCAGCTCGATCACATCGCCCTTTCTCCATTTCCGCTCCAATTGAATGTAGCTGCCTGGCAAATTTTTCACGATTTGATTGGATCCATTGACTTTTACCTTCATGCCGGAGGTCGCCCAGGCAGGAAATCTTATCTGTAGAGCATATTTCTCTCCATTGGTGG
The DNA here is from genome assembly GCA_036170635.1 of Prolixibacteraceae bacterium. Lineage (GTDB taxonomy): Bacteria > Bacteroidota > Bacteroidia > Bacteroidales > Prolixibacteraceae > CAINVV01. The sequence continues at coordinate 6,734 of JAVHPO010000382.1, forward strand.
TGAGAATGGTAAGTTTGGAACTCTCTTTTTCCGGATACCAGGTCTCCTGACGGAGTTGAATCCCTTTTTCCCTCCAGGTTACTTCCGAAGGAATAAAAAGATTGACGAATAGGTCTTTGTCGTTGTGGAAATAGATGGCTTCGCCGTACTTTGCATGGTTCTCAAATCCGGTTCCAACGCAACACCAGTAAGAATCATTCTCGGTGCTGTAGACCTTGAAAGTGCCCGATTTCAGGGGCATGAAATAGCATACCATGCCTGTTTCCGGATCCTGGCTACCCAAAATATGGTTGTACAAAGCCCGTTCGTAATAGTCGGCATATTTGGCGTCTGCCGTCCAGGAGAAAAGGTGATCCGTCAGTTTCAGCATGTTGTAGGTGTTACAGGTTTCCGTGGTGCGGTGGGAGATGTGCTTGGAAAGGCTATCTGGTGCAAAGAAATATTCGTTGTCGCTATTGCCCCCAGTCGCATAGGTATGATGTTGAATGACAGTATTCCAGAAAAATTCGGCGATGTTTTTTTGTTGGTCTAGTCCGGTAAATTCATAAGCCCGCGCCTCTCCGATGATCTTGGGAATATAGGTGTTGGCATGGCGTTTTGGCAATACGTCATTTTGAATGGCCAGCGGGTCGAGTTGCACCCTATGGTAGAACATTCCCGCTGTTTTCAGGTATTTTTCATCCCCGGTCAGGGAGTAGAGATTGTACATGACTTCACTCATACCGCCAAATTCCGTCTTTAGCATATAGTCGAGTTGCGACTGATTTAATACTGAAAGCTTCTGATATGCCCAATTTCCCATCTTTTTCACCATTTCAAAAGCCATCTGGTTGTCGCAATAGAGATACATGTCCAGCAAACCGGCATAAATCTTGTGCAGGGTGTACCAGGGAGCCCAAACCTTCCCCTCATAAATAGCCCTGTTGATAAAGTACTGAGGGAATGCGCTTAAATAACCATTTTGATCCAGGGCATTCTGAATTTTCATCAGTTCAGTCACCAGGCTGTCACCTTTCAACTTGAAAATCTGCTCTCCGGTTGAAGCGTACATCAAGGCCAATCCGGATAAAACATGTCCGGTTGAATGTCCCCGCAGCTCAACAGTTGGTTCTTCCCAACCTCCCAGTGGCTTAGCTTTGGAGGGAAGACCGGCATTTAACCTGAAGGTGTGCAGCAATCGGTTGTTGTTGAGCGAAAGAAGCCATTTGACCTCTGTTTTCTGGTTTGCGAGGAAAGGGGACTCAAGAAGTTTAACATCCTTCAAATCGAACGATAATGCCTTTATTGGCACCTTGTCGTTTACGACCATTTTGTTGACATGCTGTCCCGGATAGTGTGATTGGGCATAGGCTCTCATCCCAACGCTTAAAATAGACAGAAATAGGAATGTGCGATTAATTAGCATAACATTTATTTTTTTTGAAAGGTTGTCTCTCCGGTTTTGATATTTAATTTCCAGGGTTTGGGCTCAGGCAACCACAATTTTCCATCACCTATCTCCAACGGCATCCAGAGGTATCTTGAATCGTACTGGGTCCGTGGCTTCCATATATCTCCCATGAATATCACGGTAGTTTTTTTGGTACCAATCACCTTGATCAGCATGGTGGATTGTGAACCATAGGTATTGGTGGCAACTGGGGCAATGTCTTTGAATTCTGTCCATGGACTCTCAAGCGTTGGTGCAGTTGAATACTTGTTTGGGTTTGCATTCCAGCCTGTTAAGGCAGAGCCGATCGAATAGTACAACCCGTTGTAATGGACAATGGCGCCCCCTTCCATGTGCGCTTTCACCAG
>JAVHPO010000383.1:0-8451 GCA_036170635.1 Prolixibacteraceae bacterium
ATCCAGTGAAAATCGCGATGAACACAAAGACAGAGAGCGGGTTAGACAAGGTCAGCAGAAAGGTGGTCAGAATATCCTGCAGGTGCGAAGAGCCCTTACGTTTGTAATCTTGAATCTGCTTCGTTGGATTTGATCTGAAAATATATATTCCGAGGAGGATCAGAACAAAAAAACCAACCAACTTAAAGTATAGTTCGTAGGTTCTGATAAAATCGATGATAATGGAAAGGCCAAATCCGGCTACGAATGCATAAACTGTATCCGCAGTGGCAATTCCAATCCCGGAAAAAATTCCAGATTTCCAATTTTTGTTAACAGTCCGTTGAATACACAAAATTCCAAGCGGACCCAATGGGATGGAAACAGCAAGACCGGTAACAACACCTTTCCAAAGTAAATTCAAATCCATAATTACAAAAATAGAGGAATTTCTTATTTCTGCATGCTTTCTACTAAAATCTACAAGTTATACTGAGATATTTGGTTATTTTTAGGCGGTTGACACCAGCGTAAAACAATGTTTGAATATTGTAAAACTAAAAAATATTGAAGGTGAAAAAAAATATTTATTTGATTGTTTTCTTTATGATAGCCAGTCATTACACTCAATCACAAACTGTTGTGAAACTTTGGCCTGAAGGAACTCCTGGTCCGGTCGTCTCTCCAAAACCTGAAGAAACTTTCGAAGGCAGAAGGGTCCGTTATGTTTCTGAACCTAATTTGACCATTTATCTTCCAGCTAAGGAACAAAATACCGGGGTTGCGGTAATCATATGCCCGGGCGGAGGCTATGGCATGGAAGCGATGGACCACGAAGGTTATGACGTAGCTGATTTTCTTCAAAATCATGGCATTGCCGGAATCGTTTTGAAATACAGATTGCCCTATGGCCATTCCGAAATACCGCTGCAGGATGCCCAGCAAGCCATGAGATTAGTAAGATTACATGCCGAAGAGTGGTCAGTGGATCCTTCAAAAATAGGAATCGCAGGATTTTCTGCCGGAGGACATCTGGCATCAACTCTTTCAACTCACTTTGATACAGGTGATAAGGAATCAAATAATCCGATTTCCAGATTGAGTTGTCGTCCGGATTTTTCTGTTCTCCTATATCCTGTAGTTACCTTTAAAGAGGAGTGGGGCCACATGGGATCCAGGGAAAATTTGATTGGTAAAACCAATGACTGGAAGATCATCGAAAAATTTTGCAACGAATTGCAGGTGACTAAACAAACACCGCCTGCTTTTATCGCGCTTGCGGATGATGATACAGGTGTTAAACCGCGAAACAGCATCGAGTATTATATGGCATTGAAAAGAGAAGGAATTCAGGCCGAACTGCATATTTTTAAAGAGGGCGGACATGGATTTGGGATGCGCAAAACAGGCAAAGCGCACGACCAATGGCCATTGATGTGTATCGAATGGATGAAAGCCATGAAATACATCAAATAATGATGCGGGAGACCAATCATGGATTTACCTGTTGTCCCAAATGTGGATCATCTTCCTTTCTTTCCAGGGATAAAGGCAGGTCATTCAAGTGCGAAGAGTGTCAGTTTCATTATTACATCAACAGTTCGGCGGCAGTTGCTTGCCTGATAATCAATACTTCAGGAGAACTTCTGCTAACACGGCGAGCTTTTGAACCCAACAAGGGGATGCTTGATCTACCGGGAGGTTTTGTTGAACCGATGGAATCAGCGGAGGAGGCGGTAATCAGGGAAATCAAGGAGGAATTGAACTTAAAGGTTTCCAAAATGAGTTATTTGGTCTCTTACCCGAACTTGTATCCCTATTCCAATTTTGTGGTACCTACCGTTGATTTGGCATATTTGTGTGAAGTGGAGGGATTCGAATCATTAATACCGGATGATGATGTGGCTTCAATTGAATTCATCCGACCCGGGAAAATTGATCCGAAAGCTTTGTGCGCCAATAGCATGCGACAAATTATTCAGTTCTACCTTAATAGATGAAATGTAAATTAATTTCAGTTATGACGATGATAATTGCTGAGCGTATTTCCGGTTTGAGGAAATTGATGAACATGCATCAGATTGATGCCTATCTGATTACAGGAACAGATCCGCATCTGAGTGAATATATCCCGAAAAGGTGGGAAACGCGCGAGTGGATCAGTGGTTTTACCGGTTCTTATGGAAAAGTCCTGGTTACGCTCAATGAAGTATTGCTTTGGACGGATACCCGGTATTTCCTTCAGGCAGCCGAAGAGTTACAAGGAACCGGTATCAGGTTAATGAAGGATAGGGTGCCGGATGCTGTCTCCATCGAAGAATGGGCGCTAAAGAATCTGAAACCTGGAAACAAACTCGCCTTCGATGGATCAACTATTTCTACTTCGGAAGCAACTCAATTGACAACCAAATTGGCTGCGAATGGCATCCTTATCGACATTGAACTGGACCTGGTTGGTCAGGTTTGGATGGATAGACCCAAACAGCAAGATTCTCCGGCCTATGAATATCCTATAGAATTTGCCGGAAAATCAAGGATTGAGAAGTTCGATATTGTTCGCAAAACACTTGCAGCGAAGAATCTGGATTCAACTGTTATCACTTTACTCGATGATTTGGCCTGGATTTTTAATATGAGGGGTACCGAAATTGAATATATCCCCCTGGTATCGGCATTCGGATACCTGGATAAAGATAATGTCTGGTTGTTCATCAACCCCGACAGATTATCAAGTGATTTCAGAAATGTTCTGGAAGAAGATGGCGTAATAATAAAACCATACGGTGATTTTTATTCATTTACTACGCGAATAGCCGGCAAGCGGATTCAGATCGACCCTATTCGCACGAATTTTAAGATTACCAGGTCACTTTCAGATCACAATGAAATTGACACTTCCGTTGCAGTAGTCGCTAAATTAAAGGCAGTTAAGGATCATAATGAGATTGAAAATATCAGGAATGCGCATGTAAAAGACGGTACAGCTATGGTTTATGCACTTTACTGGTTAAATCAAATAGTTGGGAAAGAGAAGATTACAGAAGTTTCTGTTGGTAAGAAACTGAATGAATTCAGAATGCAGCAACCTTTGTTCATGGGGGACAGTTTTCACCCGATTGTAGGATTTGGGACCCATGGAGCAATTGTTCATTATCATGCAACAGATCAGACCAGTGTTGACATATCTCCCGACAATTTGCTTCTTATTGATTCAGGAGGGCAATATTTGGATGGAACGACCGACATAACACGGACAATAAGTCTGGGTACGCCTGCTAAAAAGCAGCGCGAAGACTTCACAAGTTGTCTGAAAGCGCACATTGCCCTGGCGACTGCACACTTTCCGGTTGGGACAAAGGGCTATTCGCTGGATTCAATTACTCGTAAGCCATTGTGGGATAGAGGAATAAATTATGGTCACGGAACCGGTCATGGGATAGGATATTTTTTATCTGTCCATGAAGGCCCAATGAGTATTCGCGCTGAATTTAACAATGAACCCATCTCAGAAGGTCATCTTTTGTCGAATGAACCAGGTATCTACAGGGAGGGTGAATATGGAATCAGAACTGAGAATGTTCTTTTCTGTAAAAGGTCCCCGTTCTCTGAATTTGGAGATTTCCTCTGCTTCGAAACCGTTTCGCTTTGTCCCATTGATAGACATCTAATTGTGATAGAGATGCTTAGTTCTGAAGAGCTAAATTGGTTAAACCATTACCATGAAACTGTTCTCCAAAAAATATCACCGCATATACCAGATTCAGATGTGGTGGAGTGGTTGAAAATACAATGTGCGCCCTTGCATTTACCTGATTAAAGTTTGACAAAATTGAAAACCTTTCTGCAAATGCTTGCCGGATTCATTCTGGCTATGATATTTTTAGTTCCTCAAAATGTCTCAGGACAGTATTTTGTTGCCGGTCAGGATCCCGGAAGTATCAGATGGAAACAGATCCAAACTGACCATTTTCAAATTTTATATCCATCAGATTATGAGTTAGAAGGTCAAAGAGTTGCTCATACTTTTGAAAAGGTTTATAGCTTCTCCGGAGTTACGCTTAATAATCAGCCCCGTAAAATCACGGTAATACTTCATGCTAAGTCAATGAAATCCAATGGATTTGTAGCATGGTCACCATCCAGGATTGAACTGTTCCCAACGCCAAGTCAGGAGACTTATGCGCAGGAGTGGATCGAACAACTGGCCATTCATGAGCTTAGACATCATGTTCAAATCGACAAAATAGAATCAGAACTACCTGCCATTTTTAAAATATTGTTGGGTGAACAAGCTGCATCAATTGTTATTGGAGCCTATTTGCCCTTCTGGTTCCTTGAGGGAGATGCCGTTGCTACCGAGACAGCATTGAGTTCATCGGGTCGGGGCAGGATGCCATCCTTTACCATGGAATTAAAGGCAATTGCTGATGAAAAGGGTATTTACAGTTTCGACAAGGCCTATCTAGGATCCTACAAAAACTACATTCCTGATTACTATCAGCTTGGATATCAAATGGTTTCAAATATTCGAAATCAAAATGGGGGAGAGGTTTGGGGAAAAGTACTGCACCACATTGCCAGAAATCCGCTTGGATTAAATTCCTTATCGCGAGGCTTGAAACTGGCAACAGGAAAAAATCAGGATGAATATTATCGGGAGATCATGAATAACCTGAAGAATTCAAACCCGTTCAAGCTTAATATACAGTTAGATACCGCACTTTCCGGCAAGAGAATTGTTGGGCCATCAACAGATTACATCAGCTATAGGTATCCCCATTTTGTGAATGATTCATCGATTGTAGCACTAAAAACCTCCCTTGGTCATATTCAGGAGTTGGTTTTGATTGATAAAAACCAAAACGAAAAAAAATTGTTCTCCCCCGGATATATTCTGGACGAATCAATGAGCGCTTTTAAGGATAAAATCGTGTGGATCGAATCAAAGCCGGATTTACGATGGACACACCGCGACAAATCGTTGCTACGGATTCTCGACATTCGAAGCGGAGCACTAACTGAGAAAATTTTCTCCGATAAGCTATTTGCTCCTGCGTTTTCACCTGATGGAAAATGGATTAGTGTAGTAAAGCTCAATGAGTTGAATCACTCTTCCATTGCCATACTGGATGCCTATAATTACCTGATCAAAAAGGTATTTATGGCAGATGAGAATCACAATTTAATAACACCATCCTGGTCATCAGATGGCAGTTCCGTGTATGCCGTTGACCTTGGAGATAAGGGCAAATCCATCGTTCGGATCGATCTGGCTAATAGCGAAAAAAGCCAAATAACCGATCCGCTGTTTGGAGAGATTAAAAAACCGGTTCAATGGAACAATTACCTACTCTATTCAGCCAATCAAAATGGTAAATTCGAAGGATTTGCCGTGGATCTTACCACATACCAGCGTTACCTGATCGTCACGGCCAAATATGGAATCAAAGACCTTCAGTGTTCAGGCAATAACAATACCTTGGTTTTTGCGGATTATTCGTCAAATGGCTTTAAAATTGCCACTAAGGAGGTTAAAAAGAGTGTGTGGAAAGAAATTGATCAGAAATCCTGGTTCCAGGATACATTGTCTAACAAATTGACTGCTCAGGAAAATGGAGCTATTGATTTTTCTAAACCAGACACCACCCGGTATACAGGTCAAAAGTATGTGAAATTCAAGAATCTTATCAACATTCATAGTTGGTCGCCAGCATACGTTGATCCAGACAATTCAACTGTAAATATAGGATTTTCAGTTATTTCACAAAATAAACTTACCACGGCAATTACTCAATTAGGCTACAACTACTCATCTGTCAACCAGGCTGGGAAATGGGTAGGTAAATTCGAATATTCAGGTTGGTATCCTATTTTAAGGATTTATGGCGATTATGGTAAGGAAAATTCAAAATATTACCAGATAAACAAGCATTACAATTCAAGAAATGTACTAATTGGTCAAGATACTGTTGCAGTTCGGTATACTCAAAAAGTTTTGAATACACACCTCGATGCACTCATTCCATTTAATTTTTCACAGGGCAAAATGTACCGAATGATAGAGCCTGAAATACAGATCGGTTATTCGCATCACTGGCAGGATCCGGCTACCCCTGCAATGATCTTCAGAGGAAGCTATGTACCATTTAGCTACAGGCTTTATTTACACAACATTATGCAGCAGAGCCCCCGGGATATACAGGCAAGGTGGGGGCAAATTGTTGATTTGCAGTTCAGGCATACACCATTTGGCGACCGGAGACTCGGTAATATAGTATCTACAGAGGGGACTTTCTATTTCCCGGGGCTTTTGTACAACCAGGGAATCCGAATTTATACAGGATATCAGATAAAAAAATCGACCAACTCCTATTTCAATGATTTGATCAATTATCCAAGGGGATATACAAACGTTGATAACAATGCACTGACAACCTTCAGAAGTGATTATGTGCTTCCGTTACTCTCTCCAGACTGGCATATCTGGCATCTTTACTACTTAAAACGGATAACTATGCGGCTTTTTTATGATTATGCGAGAATTTCCATACCTATTCATCAGACTACCAATACGATAAATAAGTCATTCAGCTCAAGTGGCGGGGAACTGGTAACTGAGTGCCATTTTCTTAGATTCATCGCACCTTTCAAAATAGGCCTAAGAGAATCCTACTTATTTGAATCCGGACAGTTCGCCTCAGAATTCCTTCTTTCGGTAAACTTTAAAGGAATGTAGTTTTTACAGGATTCTCACAGACTTTATGGGATGTGGGGCAAATTGTCGAGGTAATCTAATCCCTGCATACCAAAATTACTTTTGTAATGACTGAAATTGCTAAATTTCAGCTTCAAAACAGTAAAATGAATAGTGTATTAATGTAGTCAATTTCAATCAAATACATCATTTAAAAAAACTAAAAGATTATGTAATTAGTTTACATTTGGAAATAAATTGATAAGAGTCTACATTTATTCAATAAAACAAACTCATATCGATATGATAACCAGAATTTTAATTAATTCATTGAAACAAATAATGCAAGTTGAGTTTTGACTGGCTAATCGCTTTATTGAAATCTCTAGTGACATATGTAACATTTAGATAATTTATTGTAGTGACAATTGTAAATATTGGTTTATTGCAAATTGTAATCACTTTTGTTACATTTGTGCAAAAGTATCATAGTCATGAAAGATAGAATCGTTCAATTTCTGGTTTCCGAGAAAATATCACCTGCAGAATTTGCTGATAAGATTGGGGTTCAAAGATCCAGTATGTCCCATATTTTAAATGGCCGCAACTATCCAAGTGCCGCTTTTATTCAAAAGATGCTTCAGGTTTATCCTGTCCTCAACTCGCGTTGGTTAATGATTGGAGAAGGGGAAATGAACTTCGGCAATATTGGTTCCGGCACTTCTTCTTTCCCAACCAGTCCTGCACCTGTTCAAGGCAAAGCTGAGGAGACTCATATACCTAAGCAACAAGAGCATCTGCCTCATTCACTCGAAACTATTGAAACTGATTTATTTAGTAATACATCATCATCGGCAGAGGGAGGTAATAGCAAGGCTAATCCTTTTGCTGAGGCTAAAAATCCTATTGTTGAATCAGATAGTGTAAATCCCGTACAAACCCCGGATGGATCTAATAATGGATCAAAATTAGATCAAATCACAAATCAGTCACCGGCAATTCAGGATTTTAACGGTAAGGGAAAGGAAATTGAACAGATTCTATTCTTTTACAAAGACAAAACTTTCAGTGTGTACAGGCCTTCCTAACCCTATTTTGGCTATATTTGTGCCATTACTCCAATGCAATTTATTTACGGATGAAAAAATCTGTGCAGAACCTTACGGTTGTTTCGAACAAAAGGCTAAACAAAGACCATGCACTCCTGGAATTAAAGTCTGGGGTTATTTTGGAAGGGATCCTTCCCGGACAGTTTGCCAATATTCTGGTTGATAAAACACAAAAAGTATTTCTTAGACGCCCGTTTTCTATTTTTCAGGTTGATTACAAATGTAATTCGATCTTTATTCTCATTAAAGGGATAGGCGAAGGCACCAGATCTTTATCCAAAAGTTTGGCAGGCGATACGCTTAGTGTCATCTTTCCACTGGGAAGAGGTTACTCTTTTCCGATCAAAAAATCGAAAGTATTGCTTGTTGGTGGTGGAGTTGGAATTGCCCCATTGATGCTTCTGGCGACCATGTTAAAGCAAGGTAATCACCATATTGAAATATTGCTTGGGGCAAGAAGTGGTGATGATCTGGTTGAGCTGGAGAACTTCGCTAAGTATGGGACTGTTCATACAACAACTGAAGACGGGAGCCTTGGAACAAAGGGATTTGTGACTAATCATGCCCTTTTTGGCGACGAATTAAAGAGCTTTGACAAGATATATACCTGTGGTCCGGAACCAATGATGAAGGCTGTTGCCAGACTTGCGCATCAGAATGATGTTGATT
>JAVHPO010000384.1:0-8431 GCA_036170635.1 Prolixibacteraceae bacterium
CTTGGTTTTTGGCAGGAGTATAGTGCTTCCAATGCGGTAGCGAAACTGCTCGCTTTGGTGCAAATAAAAACGACTGTTCTTCGCAACGGAATACAGGTGGAAATTCCGGTAGAAGCTATTGTACCAGGCGACGTCATCATCCTGAATGCCGGCGACATTGTTCCTGGGGACTGTCTGATTCTTGAATCAAAAGATCTTTTTGTGGACGAGGCCATGCTGACAGGAGAAACTTTTCCTGCTGAAAAGGAAATATCCGTATTACCTGCTGCTACTCCCCTTGCGAAACGAACAAATTCGGTTTGGATGGGTACGCATGCGGTAAGCGGAAATGCAAAAGTACTGGTTACGCTTACCGGTACAAATACTGAGTTTGGCAAAGTATCGGAACGGCTCAGGCTTAAACCGCCTGAAACAGAATTTGAACGTGGTATCCGCCGATTTGGGTATTTTCTTGGTGAAGTTACCCTGGTGTTAGTAATACTCATATTTGCCATCAATGTTTATTTGCACCGGCCTGTCCTTGAGGCCTTTCTATTTTCACTTGCGCTTGCAGTTGGCCTAACGCCACAGCTATTGCCTGCCATCATCAGCATCAACCTTGCTCACGGCGCCAAGAAGATGGCTGCTAAGAAAGTCATTGTTAAGCGGCTTGCCTCTATTGAAAACTTTGGTAGCATGAATATCATCTGTTCTGATAAAACCGGCACGCTTACGGAAGGAATAGTAAAGGTAGAATCAGCACTCGATGTGAACGGAGATGCGAGCGAAAAAGCTTTCCTTTTTGCTTATCTAAACGCTTCATTTGAAACAGGATTCACAAATCCTATCGACGAAGCCATTCTAAACTTTCGGAAGATTGACCTGAAAGGATACCAAAAGCACGATGAAATCCCCTATGATTTTCTTCGGAAACGTCTGAGCATATCCGTTAAGCATGGAGATTTAAATTTGATGGTAACCAAAGGCGCCTTGTCTAATATACTGGATGTATGTTCATCTGTGGAAATTAAGGAGGGAAGTGTGGTTAAAATTGCATCTATGCAGAAACAGATTCAGAAACACTTCGAAGCATTTAGCAATAATGGCTTTCGCACCATTGGAATTGCATACAAAAACCTGTCAACTGAATCGCCAATTAACAAAGGTGATGAAAAGGATATGACGTTTTTAGGATTTCTTACCCTTTTTGACCCACCCAAGGCAAATATCGCCGACACCATTCTTATCCTGAAGAAATTAGGTGTTTCACTCAAAGTTATCACTGGTGATAACCATCTAGTGGCAGCTAGTCTGAGTAAAAAAATGGGACTGTCAGACACAAAAATCCTCACTGGTCCTGAACTTCGTCAACTGAGCGATGCCGCCTTGCTCCGACGTGTAGGTGGAGTTGATGTATTTGCTGAAATAGAACCCAATCAAAAGGAACGCATTATCATAGCCATGCGAAAGGCCGGGAACGTGGTCGGATACATGGGTGATGGGATCAATGATGCCTCTGCACTTCATGCCGCAGATGTTGGAATTTCGGTTGATACTGCTGCAGATGTTGCCAAGGATGCTGCTGATATTGTATTGCTCGAAAAGGATCTGAGTGTACTTGTAGAAGGTGTAAGAGAAGGACGAACCACCTTTGCCAATACCCTGAAGTACGTATTTATGGCAACCAGCGCCAATTTTGGAAATATGTTCAGCATGGCTGGACTGTCTCTGTTTATTCCATTTCTTCCATTATTGCCCAAACAAATTCTGCTCACGAACTTGTTAACCGACTTCCCTGAAATGACCATTGCCACTGATAACGTTGATGATGAAATGATTAATTATCCAAGACGCTGGGATATCAAGGCTATTCGCAAGTTCATGATTACCTTTGGGCTGGTAAGTTCCGTATTTGATTACCTGACTTTCGGGTTACTTTTGTTAATACTTCATGCCAATGAAGGAGAATTCAGGACCGGATGGTTTTTGGAATCTGTTATCTCTGCATCGATCATTGTACTTGTTATTCGAAGCAGAAAACCCTTCTTCAGGAGCCGACCTGGAAAATATCTGCTAATAGCAACACTGTCTATTGCTGTTATTACTCTTATTATACCCTTCACCCCTCTTGGAACAATTTTTGGATTCAGTCCACTCTCCCTTTCAACCTATCTGCTTTTGATATTGATTGTTGTGTTTTACATCGCCGCGGCAGAAATAACCAAGACAATATTTTATAAGAAGGTTAAATTCTAAGCTCAATATGTGAATGATGTAACTCTTTTCAGAAATTGTGTAACCATTGCCTTCGGGTGTGCTCCTACCTTTACGCGATCAAAAAAATCTGCGGTTAGCATGATAGTAAATATTATACAGATGAAACTAAATATCAAGAAATTAGCAATTGTCATCACATTGGTAATTGCTGCATTAATCAATCCAAAACAGACTTCCGCCCAGCAGGAGAATGTTAGCTTTCAGGTTTTCTATGATGCTTTAAGTCCTTACGGACAATGGGTCGACTATCAGGATTATGGCTATGTCTGGATACCGGATGTCGGACCCGACTTTGCTCCCTATTCAACAGATGGATATTGGACCCTCACTGATTATGGCTGGACCTGGGTATCGGATTACGAATGGGGATGGGCACCTTTTCATTATGGTCGCTGGAGTTATGACAACTATTATGGATGGCTCTGGGTACCCGATAATGAATGGGGTCCCTCCTGGGTGAATTGGCGAAGAGCAGATGGCTATTATGGTTGGTCGCCAATGGAGCCCCGCATTAGCATCTATCTCAGTTTTGGCAGGCCATACAACAGATACAACGACCATTGGATGTTTGTAAGGGATATGGATTTGGAAAGACGCGATATCTATAATTATTCTGTCGATCGGTCTGAGCACGCCATGATTATAAGAAACTCCACTGTGATCAATACAACTTACATTGATAACAGGCATACAACTTATGTTGCCGGACCTGCCAGAGAGGATGTACAGAGAGTTACAGGCCGAAGGATTAATCCGGTTACAATTCAGGAAAACTATAGACCAGGCAGGGATCAGAACGATGGTCAGTTAAGAATGTACAGGCCGGAAATAGTGAAAAACGTTAGGGCTGACCGTAACCCTGCACCAAGAAGAATTGAAAATCTTGAAAATGTAAAACGTCCTTCTGAAAGAAATGTATCCACTCAGCCCAGGAATAATAATCCTGGAAATAACAACGATATCCGGGAGAGACAGTCGCGTGATGTATCTCCTATAAATAATAGTGATAGGCAACAACAGAATAATAATATGAGACAACAGAACATCAACAGGTCTCAGCCTTCACAACAACCACAGCAGGCTGCTCCTGCAGGTAACAACGAGAGGCAACAGCAGCAGAATATGAGACAACAGGAGAACAACAGGTCTCAGCCTTCTCAACAACCTCAGCAAGTTGCTCCTGCCGGTAACAACGAGAGGCAGCAACAGAATAATATGAGACAACAAAACATTAATAGGTCTCAACCTTCACAACAACCTCCGCAAGCTGCTCCTGCAGGTAACAGCGAAAGGCAACAACAGAATAATATGAGACAACAAAACATTAACCGGTCTCAGCCTTCACAACAACCTCAACAAGCTGCTCCTGCCGGTAACAACGAAAGGCAACAACAGAACAATATGAGACAACAGAACATCAACAGGTCTCAACCTTCTCAACAGCCACAGAAAGCAGCCCCAACAAGAAACAATGAAAGGCAGCAACAGAATACTGTAAAACCTCAGAACCAAAAACCGAAAGAACAACCGAAAGAACGCCGGTCCGGAGAGGATAAAAAGCAGAATGATTAATATTTAAATCCTATCCATATGTTATACTTTGCCGGAAAAATAGTTGCCGTTATCAAAAGGCGTTTAATTACTTACCTTGTAGTTATCTGTCTTGTTTCCAATAGTTTTGCACAACCTTCGGTGGTGCAGGAAGAGTCCATGGTGCAAAAATTTTATCTTCAATCACATCAACAGCTTTTTTGGTTTTCATCCGAAAATAATATCAAAAGGGCCACTGAATGGTTACTAATGATTGAAAACGCCGAACACTTAGGCATCTCATCGGATAAACCTCAATCCAATCTGATTAGGGTTGCTCTGCTGAGCAATAATTCATTGGATAGTATTTACAAAGTGCAACGTGACAGACAAATTTCAGGTCTTGTACTAAATTTCATCAAAGTGCTTCAGGAAGGCAATATCAAATTCGATTACGATGGTGTAAATATTGCTCGGGACTCTATATATATCAATCTGTTGCGTAATTCAAAACCCCTTGAATCGGTCACTGAAATGGTCGAACGACTCGATTGCAAGGATTATGAATATGTAATCCTGAAAAAATATCTAAATGATTCCATCAGGACAATGGATTCACTGAAATATAAAAAGATAGCTGTTGCAATGAATTACAGGAGATATTTTTCTGTTAATCATCCACCCGAACGAATAATCGTTAATATTCCAGAAACAGAAGTAAGATATTATCAAAATGATTTTCTGAAATTAAAAATGCGGGCTGTGGTAGGAAAGAAAATGACACCTACCCCAACGATAGCATCCTTTGTTACGGATGTTGTAACCTTTCCCCGCTGGAATGTACCTCATTCAATTGCAGTTACGGAAATTTTACCGAAAGTTCAGCTAAACGAAAATTATCTCGAACAGAATAATTATGAAGTGGTTAATGCAAAAGGTCATGTAATAGATGAATCCATATTGAAATGGAAATCCTATGATGAAAAGAACTTTCCCTATTTTTTCAGGCAAGGAACCGGAAGCAGGAATTCTCTTGGAATTATAAAATTCGATTTGGCAAATCCGTTCAGTATATTTCTGCATGCAACAAGCTGGCAAGGAGCATTTACAAAGGATTATAGGTTTTTGAGTCACGGTTGCGTAAGACTGGAAAAACCTTTTGTACTTGCCGATCGATTGCTTAATGGAGAAATTAACATAAAAAAATTGAAAAGCGGGAGAAAAAACACAGAAACAAAAACCATTAAACTTCCCCATAAAGTACCTGTTTTTATTGTTTACAATCCTGTAATTGTTGAAGGTAAAAAAGTAATCTTTTTGCCGGACGTTTACGGGGTAATTAACTAATGTGTGAATGATGTAACTCTTTCAACTAATTATGTAACACTCTCAAAAATAGCCTCCCTTACTTTTACTGCGATAAATTCCATCATTTAAATTAAAAAAATGAAAATTAAAGTACTATTTATGACGCTTACATTAATATTGGTTGTATTAATCAGTGGGTGCAAAAAAAATGATTACCAGGCGAAAGTGGGTGTATGTCCACTTGTGATATCTACAATCCCGGCAAACGGGGCTGTTAAAGTGCCTCTCAACCAGGTCGTTTCCGCGACTTTCAATGAAACAATGAATCCCTCAACAATTACAGGATCATCCTTTACCCTGATGGCTTCGACCACAATCGCCGGAGTAAATACTATGACGGCGGTTACCGGTACAGTAACTTACTCAGGAGTGACAGCACTATTTACACCTGCCAATCCTTTAACACCAAGCACTACTTACACCGGAAGAGTTACCACTGCTGCCAGGGACTTAACAGGCAATGCATTACAAACAGACTATGTTTGGTCTTTTGCAACGGATATACCTCCATTGGTTACCAGTGATCCTGCAAACAATGCCACTGGTGTACTCCTTAACAAAGTAATTGTCGTAACTTTTAACGTACCAATGGACTCATTAACGCTAAAAACGCCGGCTACCAACTTTACCATCAAACAAGGTTCCTCAACAGTACCTGGGAAATTCTCATATACCAGCACTACTGCATCCTTTACCCCTACCAGTAATCTTGCTCCTTTCACCGTTTATACAGGTACAATTTCTGCAGGAGTAAAGAATACCCTGGGCACCCCGATGGCAGTAGATTATGTATGGAGTTTTACTACAATTCCGCAATTAGCATTGTCATCCAATCCATTACTCGGCGGGACAACCAGCGGAGCAGGAGTATTTTTACAGGGCTCAACCGTAACAATAGCTGCAGTTGCAAATGCTGGTTTTGCCTTCTTAAACTGGACAGATGGTACAACTGTTGTATCCACTAATGCAAGCTATCAATTGGCAATGGCTGGCAACAAAACACTGGTTGCCAACTTTATACCTAAATATTTGGTAACAGTAGTATCCAACCCGTTATTAGGCGGAACAACGAGTGGAGGAGGCTCATTTAATTCAGGTTTGTCAGTAACTGTAACTGCAGTTCCAAATACCGGATTTACATTCACGAACTGGACAGAAGGTACAACCGTTGCATCAACAAATGCAAGCTATTTGTTTACAATTTCCGGAAACAGGACGTTGACAGCAAACTATGCAGCAATAGGCTTCACATTAAATGTAACAGCAACCAATGGTTCAGTTGCGAAAAACCCTGATCAATCAACATACACAAGTGGAGCTACAGTTGTGCTCACGGCAACACCAAATTCAGGTTATACCTTTACATCATGGAGCGGGGATGCTACTGGCTCGACGAATCCATTGACTGTTACCATGAATGCAAATAAAAATATCACCGCAAACTTTACGGCAGGCATAATACCTCCATCAGGTCCGTTAGCAATTGATCTTGGTTGCGCTGCACCGTTTGCTATACTTGCCGGCTCGACCATTACCAGCACCGGTCCAACAATAATTACAGGAGATGTTGGTTTGAGTCCTGGATCAGCATTGATTGGTTTCCCTCCAGGAATCATTAATGGAACTCAGGAAATTACAACTCCAATTGCCGCCGCTGCAAAACTCTGCTTAACATCAGCTTATATAGATGGTCAAAGCAGGTCATTAAATGCTATTTCATTGCCCGGACAACTCGGTGGTCTTACCCTTGCCCCAGGTCTGTATTCTAACTCATCAACGAGTGGAATATCAGGAACGGGAGCGAATGGAATTTTAACCCTGGATGCGCAAGGTAACGCAAATGCTGTCTGGATATTCCAGATGGGGTCTACACTTACCACAGATCCTGCTACCAGTATTGTTTTGGCAGGCGGCGCACAAGCGAGTAACATCTTTTGGATTGTTGGCACTTCAGCAACACTTGGAACAACCTCTGTTTTCTACGGAAACATCCTGGCTGATCAGGCAATCACGCTCAATACCGGCGCTGTACTTAACGGAAGAGCATTGACAAGAATAGCTGCGGTTACGTTAGATGCAAGTACTGTTACAAAGCCTTAATAAATTAAAGTTTATCTCCCCTTGCGGGGGATTTACCCTTTAAAAAACAATAAATTATTATATAATATATGAAAACAATAAATTATAAAAAGGAATCACGCCTAGCGTGGTTCCCTTATAGGCTGACAGTTAAGAGTCTTATTATTAGCGCCTTGATTTTGACAGGTGTTCAGGCCTCCGTTCAGGCACAGGATACTAAGTTCACTAAACCATCCTGGTATTTTGGAGTGGCAGGAGGAGCAAATGTAAACTTCTACCGCGGTACAACGCAGATGTTGAATTCAGCACTCACGGTACCATCCGCCTTCTACAATGGCAATGGCGTTGGTCTTTTCGTCGCACCTCTTATTGAGTACCATCGTCCAAATACACGATTGGGCGTGATGCTACAATTCGGTTATGACGGACGTAAAGGTAAATTTGATCAGGTCATGTCGCCATGTAACTGTCCTGAAGACCTAAAAACAAATCTTAGCTATTTTACGATAGAACCTAGCTTGCGCTTCGCTCCTTTCAAATCAGATTTCTATCTGTATGCGGGTCCCCGTTTTGCATTCAATACTTCAAAAACATTCACTTACCAACAGGGAACAAATCCTTCATATCCTCAGCAGGTTGCCGATCCTGAAGTAAAAGGGGATTTTAGCGATGTAAGAAACAATCTGGTCTCCTTGCAAATCGGAGCCGGATTTGATATCCCCATCTCTTCTCAAAACAAGCGCACACAATTTGTTCTCTCTCCGTTTGTCTCCTTCCATCCCTATTTCGGACAGGATCCGCGAACTGTTGAGTCTTGGAACCTGACTACGTTAAGAGCCGGTATCGCGCTTAAACTCGGACGTGGACACGTCATTGAAGAGCCTTTGGAAGTTTTGGTACCTCCTATTGTTGTAGTTGAACCTGAAGTACAATTCACATTGAACGCTCCAAAAAATATTGTTGTTGAGCGCAGGGTGAGGGAAACTTTTCCAGTTCGCAACTATGTATTTTTCAACGGGAAATCAACACAGATTCCTGATCGCTATGTTTTGCTGAGAAAAGATCAGGTCAAAGATTTTAAAGAAGATCAACTCGAAGTCTTTACACCCAAGGAATTGTCGGGTCGTGCACAACGACAAATGACAGTGTATTACAACGTTTTAAACATTCTGGGTGATCGTATGTCTAAAAATCCATC
>JAVHPO010000385.1:0-8397 GCA_036170635.1 Prolixibacteraceae bacterium
GCATTTTTTATGTCAATTCGTTCTACCACTCACCCCCTGCTCCGCCGCCGCCGAAGCTGCCGCCGCCAAATCCGCCGAAGCCGCCGGAATCACCACCACCGCCACCCGAGAAATCGTTCCATGAACCGCCGCCCCTGCCTCCAAGCATACTCAGAAGCCAAAGAGATCCGAGCAGACTTCCTCCTCCACCATTGGCGCCAACTGAACGATAGCGGTTTCGGTTAAAGAGCATAAAAACGACAAAGATAACCAGTAATAGCGCGAAGCCAGGAAATGCCGAGTGTTTGGACACTTTCTCATCGTATTGATCGGCTGTAAACTCACCGGCTGTCAACGACATAAGGACTGTTGTGGCGCGGTCGAGGCCGGTATAATAATCATTTGTCTTGAAACTTGGCATCATTTCAGCTGCAATGATTGTTTTACGGGCCGTAATGTCAGGTACGGCTCCCTCCAATCCATATCCGACAGCAATAAAGACCTTCCCAGTCTCACCATTGTCCGATTTGGGCTTAACCAGGATGAGGATACCATTGTTTTTGCCCTTTTGACCAATACCCCATTTCTCTGCGAGCTTGAAGGTATAATCACCCTTGTCATATCCGAAAATATCTTTAACGATGACGATGGCAATTTGGGTGGAGGTGCGCCGGTTGAAAGCATCCAACTTATTTTCCAGGCTGGCAGCCTGAGCTCCGGAGAGTATTCCTGCAAAATCATTGACCAAACGAGGTGGTTCGGGACGTGCCGGAAATTCATCGGCAGCATTGGCTCCGGCAAAAATAAAAAGAAGAACCACGATCAATAAAAACCGAGGTACGATTAGCCTGTTCAATATATATTTCATTGTCTATTTACCGTATGATATTTCATCAGGAAGTTCATTGACATCATCTTTTTGGTACGGGAAAAACTCTTTTAGCTTCTCTCCTACTTTTCCGATCCCCAATACAAATCCCTGAGTCACATTTCCTTTAGAAAAATTACTGATCATCAGCTCTTTTACATCGTTCCAAAATCCGTCCGGAACAACGGCATTGATGCCGGCATCCCCGATAATGGCAAATTTCCGGTCGTTGGTCGACAAATAGATAAGCACCCCGTTTCTCAAAGCAGTCTTATGCATTTTCAGCGATTTGAACAACCATGCGGCCCTATCGAGCACGTCGCCTTTGCAGATAGATTCAATGTGAACACGAATCTCTCCTCCAGTTTGGTGTTCAGCAGACTGGATAGCCTGAACTACCTGAAGCTCCTCCTCTTTGGAGAGTAATTTATTGCTACTCATGTGTCGTCCGGGAATTAATTCATTTTTTTGAAAAATCGACCTTTGGAGCTGTTGCTGCTCCCTTTTCTGCCTCGAAGTAGGCCTTTTTCTCAAAATTGCGCATCGATGCGATGATGTTCTGCGGGAACAACCGGATATAGGTGTTAAATGCCTGTGCCGATTGATTGAATTTCTGACGTTCAACGGTAATCCTGTTTTCAGTGCCTTCGAGTTGCGCCTGCAGATTCAGGAAATTCTCGTTGGCTTTCAGATCAGGATATTTTTCCACAACAACCATCAGTCTTGACAAAGCTGATGACAAACCGCCCTGCGCCTGTTGAAATTGCTGTATTGATGCTGCACTCAATTTTGTAGGATCTACGGTGACGGAAGTAGCTTTGGCCCTTGCTTCGACTACTGCTGTCAATGTCTCACTTTCGTGAGCTGCATAACCTTTCACTGTACTGACCAGATTAGGGATCAGATCGGCACGTCGCTGGTATACATTTTCTACCTGCGACCAGGATGAAGAGACGCCCTCTTCCATGGTTACCATGTTGTTTCCTGTTCTTACGCCCCAACTAATTCCGAAAAACAGAGCCAATGCAATGACTCCAATTACAATCCATGCTGTTTTGCTCATAACTATTGTTTTTTTGATTAGTCTGTTTAATCCATGTGAAATTACACACTAAATTCCGGATTCATATGGTATTTTGATTATACGGAATGTTTAACCTATTGTTAACAATTAATTGATTTTCCGGATCAGAACTACTGCCTGAACTGAAATTCCCTCTTCCCTGCCTTCGAACCCCAATTCCTCGGTAGTGGTTGCTTTGATGTTTACCTGATCATCCTGGCTCTCAAGAATCCCGGCAACAACAACCTCCATGGCGGGAATAAAATCCTTCAGTTTAGGACGTTGCGCAGAGATTGTAGCATCCAGGTTCACCAGTCGGTAGCCTTTCCCTTTGATTAACCGGTACACTGCTGCCAACAATTTTTTGCTGTCAATATTTTTGAATGCCGGATCCGTATCCGGAAAGTGATAGCCAATATCTCTCAATCCGGCAGCACCCAACAACGCGTCACAAATGGCATGAAGAAGAACATCTCCGTCGGAATGGGCAACAGTGCCCTTTTCGTGGGGTACCAGAATCCCTCCCAGCCAAAGCTCTTCGCCTTCTGCCAGTTGATGGACGTCGTAACCAAGACCAATGCGAATGTTCATTTTCTATGAAGTGACTAAAGTGAACTAAAGTGACTAGATTGACTAAAGTTAGTGTAAAGTTACATTAAGGTTCTGAAGCTACAAGTACTTTAGGCACTTTAGTTCACTTTAGTCACTTCTATTTGTTCCAAACGACCCTTCCCGACTTTGATACTTTTTTGCCATCCTGGCCGGTAAGGGTAATCCTGTAAATGTATAAACCGTATCCGGGCTGAGAGTTCATCTCCAATGGTTTCCAGTACAAATCATTGATTTCATATCCGCTGGAAGGGAGAATCTGTTTGGTTTGGTTTACGATTCGCCCAGTCAAATCCATCACTTCAAGATTCACATCAAAAAGCTCATCATACCGGTTTTGGGTGATGACAAACCTGGTCTGGTCTGAAAAAGGATTTGGAAAATTATATACATTGTGAATAACCATCTCTTTACTTATAAAAAACCGGACAGTTGCTGAGGTGGAGTTGTTCGCACTGTCCCAGACCTTTAATGTCAAGGTATGCAATCCATTGTCGGGTATCGTCAGCGGATAAATAATTGTTCCTGATTTCCATGTCGCGGAATCCGCCCTGAAATAACTGTTCAGAATCAACGGATTTGTTTTCTGTCCATCCAGTTCCAGCGTGATATCATGGCCTATCCCATATCCCGAACTATTTATGCCGCTCTCATCGCTAAGAAAAGCCAAAAGCAGTGGATTTGCGGAAACTATTCCGCCATCAATAAACCTCTCATTTTCAAGATAAAGACGGATAACCGGGCCTTTGTTGTCAGAAGTTGGAAAGGTTGCTGTGCCATTGAAATGAATGCTGGCAAATGATCCATTGCCATCGGTCGTTTCGTTTTTGAAATAATAACGGATCAATCCCGGATTTTTGTTGAAATTTACATCTTTCGGAACGACAAATGAGTAGGTAAAAGATCCGTTTTTGACAGAAACGGTTCCGTTGAACAAAATATTTTCCTGTACCTCGTAAGTAAACGGTTGTTGTCCTCCGTTGCCCAGCGTGGTTTTCGATGTTGGCTGGTCCAAAACCTGAACGGAGAGGGTTCCGCTGAGAAGTCCCATTTTGGCGCCGCTTCTGTCCAGAATTTCACCCGAAATTGTTACTTGGCTTAATGGGGTGAGAATCCCGTCAAACTGTTCTATTGATTGATTGTTAATTGCCAGATTTACACAACGCTGTTCCGGATAACTTAGGCGCAGGGCAGGATCTCCAAGCAGACAAAATTTAGATGTATTGATGGTCCCTCCGTTTTCATTTTTCACCAGGCGGATAATATCACCCAACCGCAGATGGTCGCCCAGTTCGTCCCTGCCGAAAGCATGGTTAAAAAAACTTTTATTGATCTCGAAATTGGAGGCAGAATAGACCAGTCTGGTTGCAGACAGTAAAGCGATTGCGCCACCTGCAGGGTGAAAGAGAAGATGTTCACCTGCAGACCTTTTCACCCGCATATCCCACCGGCTGAACTCACAGGTGGCGGTTACAAAGAGTGGAAGGCGATCTTTGTTCGACCAGCCGTCAATGTCGTTGATCGTTAAAACCCTTTCATGGGCCAGTCCGTCTTCGCTTGCATGGCCGACATAGTTGACAATCAGGTCGCCATCCTGTACCGAGCGACGAATCGCTTCTGTAACGGCAGGATAACGCTGTTCGGGTGTCAGAATTTCAGGATAGGCATCAAAATAGATCTTCGAAGCCTTGTATTCGGGGTTTTTCTGAGCCTGGGCCAATGCCAGTTTTTCCGAATCACTGACGTGCAGGTTGTTGTCTTCGTCATCCGCGATGAAGCTGATGTTGTTGCGCCAATCGCCCAAAGTTGCGGCTTCATGGTAATGGATGATCTTGTCGACAACAAGTGTGGCTTCCGCTATGGTACTTGCCGGAATCCTTCCGATACCAATGTTTATGGATCCACTGGGACCGCCATAAGGACTTTCCAATTGCCCGAAAAAATCATCGGAAACGTATGAACCAACCTCATTGAGCGAATTACCTGACTGTACCGTAGGAATCCAGTTGGGGTTATCGACTCCGGGTTTATGTACCGGATCACAGGTACCTTTGCCAAAAAGCAACAAATATTTTAGAACCGATCCCTTTGAACCATAGTTTTGCCGGTAGAGGTACCTGATATAATTCCGGAGGGCTGCAACATCCCTATAACCTCCAGCCAATCCATTGAAGAGTTCTTCGACGGTCACCACTTTTACCGTCATATTATCCATCTTTCGGTGGTACTGAGCCAGTCGTTCGGCCTGGTCCAGGAATGCAGCCGGGGTTAAAATCAATAATTGAGGAGTGTCAACTTTTTGTATTTCTGTATTTTTTATCTCCTCTAATTTTGTCGCCTCCGGGTATTTACTTTGGGGATCAAACAGAATGAAACTGCGCAGTGAATCGCTTTGAATCTGGAATGTCAATTGTCCATTGGCAAATTGAAAGCCTTGCTGCACCGGGGAAAGCGGGTTGGTTACCTCCCAAAGCTGGAGCAGACTGTTTGCTCCATTGACCTGAAATTCAATGATTTTATCCTTACCGATAGTTCTGCTATCACGGAAAAGCAGTGGTACACCACGGTATTGCAGGGATCTCCGGAGTTGCAAGGTGGCATAATCCAACCAACATTGATCAGTGTCTGTTCCATTGTATTTCATTGATAGATTTATGCTTGAGCCAGTCACCTGCCTCGATATTTTCAAAGAATCTGCAGAAGCAAAATCAGACCCGGATGAGGTTTGAACCGGATTAAACCTGACAGAACCCAAGCCATTCCCGTTGGCGGTCACCTCCATCTGGGTCGGAGATGTACTTCTACCAGCCGCATAAACACTGAAATTAACAGGCTCATTTTCTATACGGTCCTGAAATGTATAGCTTTTGGACAATATATTCCCTCCGGTGAGGAGTGCTGTAAACCACCTGGATCCTGATTCCAGCAAATTTAGGTTCTCCTCCTCCCACAATTCGAAATCGTCGTATTCACCCGTTCTAAAATCAGGATTCCCTGTGGGCTGTTTCGATAAGGGTAACAAAAGATTACTACCGGTATCCTCCGTTAGGAAAAAACAGGAATATCCGCGAGCCGGCTGATTTCTATATGGATGGTATTGACCTTTGTCTGTTTCATACTGCCAGCGAACCGATCCCGGCACGAAAAAAAACAACGATTCTTCCCCTGTAGCCTCTTTAAACCTTTGAAAAGGAATCTGAATAGGGCTATTCTCAGGCGAAATATTGTCCTGGCGCGACATAATTTCGTTCCTGCTTCCAAAGATTTTAACATTCTCGGGATGCAAAAACCCGCTATTTTTTAACCAGGAATAGTAAATTTTGTGGATTCCGGTAGCAGCGGTCTCAATTTTGACCCATTTGCCACTTGAAAAGAGGGAATTCGGCACAACAGTCTGTGCCAATCCTTCATGCCTTATAAGCAATGCGAAGAGGACATATAGGAGACTATAATAGAGACGATTGAACATTTTTGCCAGCAGATTTTTTGGAGATGGTTCCATCCTAAAAAGTGGATGCCACATAAAAAAACGACAACAAATGTTTTTTTCTCCCGCGACTGTTGAACAAATTTATAAAAATCGATGTTTAAAGTGAACATCCTTGTTGAAAAATAAATACAGTTTTCATTAATTTGCAATATATTTGTGGCTATTGCTTATTCTTGTTTGCATTACGAAATAGTCCAATTATTAGAATCAAACAAAATATCGGGTAAAGATTTTTTCAGGGATATGACTTTACAAATTATATGAAACCCTTCTTGATCAATTACTTTCAATAAAAGAATGAGATTGAAAAGTGTAGCATATAACCAATAAAAAAATATTTGCACATGAAGCTAAATGCAGTTATATTGTTGTCTATAAGCCTCTTAGTTGCGTCATGCAATCTATTGCCATCCAGGAAGTCAAGTTCTTCTACCACAGGGTGGGCCTACAACAGTCCCAAAAACGGTGGATTTGAATACAACGCCAACTATTCGCAGGAGGCCGGACCCGGACTGGTTTATGTTCAGGGTGGAACCTTTCCGATGGGCCGTGTTGAGCAAGATGTCATTTTTGATTACAACAATGTCCCGCGCCGGGTAACTGTTGCCTCCTTCTATATGGATGAGACGGAAGTCCGCAATGTCGACTGGAGAGAGTATCTTTATTGGATACAAAGAGTTTACCCCAACAATCCTGAGGTATACAAGGCGGCTCTTCCGGATACGTTGGTATGGAGAAGTGAATTGGCTTACAACGAACCTTTCCTGGAGAACTATTTGCGTCATGCTGCCTACTCAGAATACCCCGTTGTTGGTGTAAGCTGGATCCAGGCAAACAATTTCTGCAAATGGAGAACTGACAGGGTAAATGAAAGAATTTTGATCAATGACCAAATCCTGGCAGAAGATACCAAACAGAGCGGACAGAATACTTTCTCGTCCGACAGTTACCTGAATGGCCTATACAATGGCACAGACGGGAGAAGACCTTTGAAAAATTTAGGTAAAGACGGCGCTACCAGAAGAACAAGCATGTCGGATGGAATTGTACTCCCCAGGTATCGTCTTCCAACCGAAGCTGAATGGGAATATGCGGCAGTCGCGCTGATTGGAAATACCGATGAAGAAGTTGTTACTGACCGCCGTATTTATCCGTGGAATGGTAGCCATATCCGTTCAACTGACAAGCAGAGCCGCGGCCTTTTCAGAGCCAACAGTGTCAGGGGACGGGGTGACTATATGGGCGTCGCAGGTACTTTGAACGATGGTTTCGAGATCACTGCACCCGTAAAATCTTTTGAACCCAACGATCTGGGACTCTATTGCATGGCAGGAAATGTGAACGAGTGGGTACAGGACGTTTACAGACCTACCTCATTCCAGGAATTCAATGAATTTCAACCACTTCGCGGTAGTGTCTATACCAATTTTAAAAAGGATTCTACAGGAAATTTTGTGCGCAATCAATATGGCGAAATGGTTAAGGATACAGTTGCCAATTTCACCAATTATAAGGATGGTGATTTTCAATCCAACATCGATGAGAGTCTTTGGAAGAACAAGGATGATTCGATCAAGAGTGGAGTCAGTTCCAATACCATGTATCCGAATTTGAAAGGAAATTATGTACCCAGGATTTCTGATCAGACACGTGTGTACAAAGGAGGCAGCTGGAAAGACAGGCCTTATTGGATGAGTCCGGGTACCAGGCGGTACATGGACGAAAAAAAGTCGACCAACGACATTGGGTTCCGCTGCGCCATGACGAAACTTGGAGATTCCGAACCAAAATAAATATAAAAACCTCACCTTCGGATGAGGTTTTTTTAAACCTGCTCATGACGCCGGAAGCAATTTACCAAATCTTTCTGGACCATCCTGTGGTGATGATCGACAGTCGCAAGATTGAGAAGGGCTCTATCTTTTTTGCACTTAAGGGTGATAATTTTAATGGTAATGCCTTTGCCCTTGCCGCTCTCGAAGCCGGGGCCGCCTATGCAGTTATCGACGAGGCTGAATATGCCGTTCATGAAAAGATCATCCTGGTAGAAAATGTGCTCAAGACACTACAGGATGTGGCACGGCTCCACCGGCAGGAATTAGGAATTCCCATCCTGGCCATCACCGGTACCAACGGCAAAACCACAACCAAAGAGTTGGTTTCTGCGGTACTTTCCAAAAAATACAATCTCATCAGCACCAAGGGGAATCTGAACAACCACATTGGAGTTCCATTAACCCTGCTCTCTCTCAAGCCGGAAACTGAATTCGCGGTGGTCGAAATGGGCGCCAATCATCCGGGCGAAATCGATGAGTTGTGCAGGATTGCTCTACCCGATTATGGATTGATCACCAATGTTGGAAGAGCCCATCTCGAAGGGTTTGGCTC
>JAVHPO010000386.1:0-1623 GCA_036170635.1 Prolixibacteraceae bacterium
TTTGGCCAATAAATTGGCAGAGCTGATGGGGAAATAACAAAAATTGAAATTAAGGGAAATTCGAAAATATATTTTCGAATTTCCCTTAATTTCAATTTTTGTTATCAACTAACGCAACCATTTCAATCCCATCCTACGTCTTAAGTTTGGTCACTGGTACTGAAAATAATTTTAAACCACTCTTTCTATGGTTTTTATTTTCATTCTTTAACAACTTTTGAAGACGTTTGCGCGGACAAATTGTATTATTCGTACATCATTCCAAACCTTTTATCAGTTCGTTAAAAGTGACCCATCTAGAAGATACCATATACAAATGTTGGGAGGGGAACAGCAAGGCGCAGTCTGAGCTATACCACCTTTTCTCGCGAAAGATGTACGGGGTCTGTCTAAGATATGCCAGGGATTCGGCCGATGCAGAAGATATTCTGCAGGAGGGTTTTGTCAGGGTTTTTACCAAGATAAAACAGTTCGAATTCAAAGGTTCTTTTGAAGGTTGGATGAGACGGATCATGGTCAATACGGCCCTTGAAAAGTTCAGAAAGCACGACCGGTTATATCCAGTAGAGGAGATGAGTATTTATGAATCGACCGAATGGGTCGAAGAGACAATTTCTTCCATTACTGCCGACGAACTGATGAAGATGATCCAGGAATTACCGCCACGTTACAAAATGGTTTTTAACCTTTATGCAATTGAGGGGTATTCACATCTTGAAATCGGGGCAATGATGAACATTACGGAAGGCACTTCCAAATCGAACTTGTCGAGAGCAAGGGTGATTTTACAGAAAAAAGTGACAGATAATTTTGGAGCTGAAAAAAGAATAGAAGTAAAAGCGATATGACAGTGGAAAGACATCCTATAGATCAAATCTTTAAAGATAAACTGGGGAATTTCGAGAAGAATCCTCCTGTTGGTCTTATGGGTCAGATCGATCAGCAGATTGCTTTCCGCGGTAGGGTAAGGCGATTGAACCAGCTAAAATCAGTTGTGGGTATTGCTGCTGCGCTAGTGCTCATTGTCATGGCCGGATGGTTTACGCTCGATCAAAATCAATTCTCCGAAAACAAAATCAATTCTCAAAATCAAAATGGTCTCCCTCCGGTTCTGTCAAGTCCACTTAAAGAGGCAACTGTCGCTTCTTTGCCAGTTAAGCCACTCCTCACGCATCATCAAACCCGTAGTACGAAAAGTACAGTGAGCCAGGCCGAAAAATCCAAAGTCGTTGCTGCAAAAAATAGCCCTACTTCATCTATAAAAGAGAAAGAACTTTTAGCCACAGTGTCTACCGGTAAAGAATCTGAAAAGGAACTACCACAATCAAGTATTAATAATGTAGCCAAAGAGGAGAAAAAAGCTGACACGGGTACAAATACAAAACAGAAGAAAGCCGAACCGATCTATTTCGCAGACTCATTTAATTCCAACCCGGTAGCCGGAAAACCGGAGAGGGGAAGCTGGAGAATAAAAGCGGAAGTCTCCCCTATGTTTGCACCTCAAACTACAGGTGGAAATTCGGCTACCAAGTCCATGAGTACAGTTAGCGGGGGAATGATAGCAACTTACCAACTGAACAAAAAAATCAGTATTAGTACCGGCGTTCGTTATTCACAAATGAA
>JAVHPO010000387.1:0-1623 GCA_036170635.1 Prolixibacteraceae bacterium
ACCAACCGAAAATGATTATGTGGGTATTCCATCTGGCAATTGAAAAATAAAATTATAAACAGATGAATATAACATTTGGGGGATGAAAAAATTATTGTTGGTTGTTAGTGTTATTATAGGTGTGGTGGTGATTGGCGGACTTATATATGTTAATCATTTTAAAACCATGGCATTGCCAAATTATAATAAGGACATTAAATTGTCTGGGCTAATTGCTAATGTAACTGTGTTGCGGGATTCATTCGCCATTCCCCATATTTATGCCGAGAATGAACATGATCTCTACATTGCGGTAGGATTTGCCATGGCACAGGACAGGCTTTGGCAGATGGATCTGCTCCGAAGGGTGACGCAAGGCCGATTGGCTGAGATTTTCGGGAAAGAGGTTGTCGATGCGGATTTGCTTTTTCGCTCCTTGCGGTTCACTGAAAAATCGAGAAGGGTTTTTGCAGGAGCCGATGAAAATGTACGCACCTGTGTCGAATCCTTTGCCGATGGAGTGAACCAGTATATTCGGCAAGCCGGGAATAATCTTCCCCCGGAATTCGGTATTCTGGGCTATAAACCCGAACCCTGGTTGCCTGAACACTCGCTAAACCTTATCGGATATATGGCTTGGGACCTTTCCACAGGATGGCCCTTCGAGGTCTTGTTTAATCAAATGCGTCAGAAACTGGGTCCTGAACTTTCCAGGTATATGATTCCAGGTATGGATTCTGTTCATAATACCGTCATTTATCCTGATTTTAAGTTGGATAATAGTACTGCTGAAGTCCTTTATAAATTTTCAGAAACGGCTTCAATTGTAGATGAGCTTGGCCTGGACGTATTTCGGGGCAGCAACAACTGGGCAGTCTCAGGCAAGAAAAGTATTACAGGCAAGCCACTGCTGGCCAATGATATGCACCTTAGTCTGAATATTCCCGGTATCTGGTATCAGATGCATCAGGTAATCCCCGGGAAACTGAATGTAACCGGCGTGGTTTTACCCGGACAGCCCGCGGTCATTGCCGGCCACAACGATTCAATTGCATGGGGGTTTACCAATGTGATGACCGATGATGCCGACTTTTATGAGGAGACCATCAATCCAAAAAATCCGGATCAATACCGGTTAAATGGAGCCTGGAAAGATATCCTGAAGGTGGAGGAGAAGATCAGGATCAAGGGGGGCGATTCAATCCTTCGTTTTAACCGGTTTACCCACAGGGGCCCCATCATTTCGGAACTAAAGAAGGTGAAATCTAAAGTTCTGTCGATGAGATGGCTGGGTAATGAGGATAGCAACGAGATACAATCTGTTTATCTGTTGAACCGGGCATCAAACTGGACAGATTTCAGGAAAGCGCTTCGTACATTCATTTCGGTGAACCAAAATGCGGTATATGCCGATGTAAAAGGAAATATTGGATTACAGTCAACCATCGGGATTCCGATCCGCGAGGGAAACCGGACTGTGGTGTATCCGGGTGATACCACGCGTTACGACTGGAAAGGCCTTGTTCCCTTCGAAAAGTTGCCTTACACCTACAATCCTGAGTGCGGGTATGTTGCCTCGGCAAACTGCAAAACAGCACCTGCTGATTATCCTTATTATATCAGCGATTGGTACATTATGCCCTA
>JAVHPO010000388.1:0-8342 GCA_036170635.1 Prolixibacteraceae bacterium
AACTCTGTAGGAGTTACCCAACAATTTCAAGATAAAGTTTGCAATACCTTGTTATGGGTAACCTCGATGGGGTTTATGAAGATCTTTATCCCGCTTGTCCCCCCAGTTGCACTGGGGGTTATTCACGGAAAACTCCTTCGGAGTTGCTCACCCGGAAAACGGAGCATCACTTTATCTAAACGACATTGATTTTTAAATTTTAAACAGTTTGAAAGATAGAGCCAATATTTGACTCTACAATCCTATCCCCTATTCATTTCTTCATGCTACCAACAGATTCATTGATGTCTTCCCGGAAGGTTTTAATCAGCAACTCATTTCTCCGGCATTTTTCTTGGCAGAGAGCAGGTTGTATGCGCCTTTCAAAACGACCCTGGCCGTTTGCCTGTCAAACCCCTCCGGTAGGATGATTTCGGTATAACCACCATCGGTAACACCTTTGTGCACCTCAACCATGCGGTATTCGGTAAAAGGCTTACCCCCCTCCTCCTTATTCTTATCGAATATGAAGATATAATCCTTGTCATCGAAGCTGACAATGGCCTCGGATGGCAATGCCGCAACCTTGTTGGATGAAGATTCTATGATGGCATTGACATACATCCCCGGAATAACATTTTTACAAACGCCTGTAACACTTGCATATACTTTGTATGTCCGATCGGTATTGATGGATTTGCCGGTCTGGTAAATTACTGCTTCATGCTCTTCCGTCTCATTGTTGATGAAAAACCGGATTTTTTGCCCGGTTGTTACTTTGTCGGCATCTTTTTCAAAAAGGGTAAGTTCCAAAAATAGCTTGTCGCTGTTGACAATTTCGAAAAGCACATCTGAAGGGGCGACGTATTTGCCCAGATTGATGTTGACTGTCTTCACATATCCTGAAATCGGTGAAGTAACAGCCACTGCCCGACTGATATCTTCCTCACGAAAGTTAGCGGGATTAATTCCGATCAGCGCCAATTTCTGTTCAAGCGCCTTCACCTGAGCCTTCAGGTTTTTGTACTCCGTGGTAACCTGCTGCAAATTTTTCTGCGAATAAACATCGTCTTTGTATAGTTCAGTGTGACGATTAAATTCGGCCTCGGCATATTCGAGTTTGTTTCTGGCCTCCAAAAAGTTTTGTTGAATATCGACAAACTCCTGGTTCTCCAGAATGGCCAGGGTCTGACCTTTTTGTACCGAATTACCCGGCATCAGGGTGGTACTTTTGACAAATCCGCCCAGCGGCATACTCACCGTTGCCAGGTTTTGAGGAGCCGCGGCCACAGTGCCGCTCACTTTAAGCGTGCCGCTCAGTGCACGGGTTTCGATCGCTCCGGTTTGAATGTTGGCAAGTTGGATCTGGTCGCCCCTAAGCTCCACGATATCCTCCGGGAGAACTTCTGTGGCTTTGACTTCAGCGGCCGGCTTTTTTCCCCCTGAACACGAAACCAAAGCGATGATAAATGCTGATACAATGATGGTTATCAGAATTCTATATTTCTTCATAATCATGCTGTTTTAGAATTTAATATCTAATATGTTGATTTTTAAATTATTGTCAATTTACCAAGAAACTGTCTGGTTTTTCTTTGTGATACCTTAGTGTCTTTGAGACTTAGTGGCTAATTTTTTCTTGCCACAAAGACACCAAGACACGAAGGTTTCACTAAGGATTTGGTGCACATTATTAAAAGGTTTTTCCGATTATAAAATCAATTGAAACGATGGTTTGGTTGTAATTATTAAGCGCATCCAGGTAGTTCTGCTTGATGGTCAAAGCACGACTTAGGTTAAGGATGTATTCGAGGTAATCCATTGCCCCGGCTTTGTAGCTGAGGGTGGCCTGCTCAATAATGATGTTGGCTTCCGGAATGGCCTGCTTTTCGTAGTAGGTCACGCTGTTGTTGAATTTGGCATATTCCCCCAACAGGGAACGGTAACTACCGCCAAGCGATTTCGAATAATACTCCGCATTTGTCTGTGCAACCTCTGCTTTAATTCTGGCTGCTTTGGTTTTGGAGGTATAGGGTACGAACCACAACGGGATCGCGATACCAGCATGGATACCGTTAAACCGATCTCCCGCACCAAAAGTCCGCGGAACTCCGTACACCTCCTGGATTCCCTGCATCGTCTGACTGAAATAGCCAATGTTAAAGTCCGGCAGCATCCGGCTTCTCTCAAGATTCCTTTCGAATTGTGAGATCTGAACCTGCTGCTTCACATACCCGACAATGGGATTCCCTGTCAAAACCAGACTATCTGATACCGGAAAAAATTCAGCCCTTGTCAACAGGGTATCTATTGGCGTCACTGCCATTGAACTGTTCAGGAGTGTCTGTAATTTCTGTTTCGCGATGGTCAAGTCCGCCACGACCTGCTGCAACTGGTTTTTCACCTCCATGCTTTGAGACCGTGCCGTAATCATTTCGAGCCGGTTGGTTTCTCCAAGTCGGGCCCGGTGTTCTGCCGCCCGTAGAAATCCTGAAAAGAGACTATCCTGGTAAGCAAACAACTTCTGCTTTGCATTGAAATAGGCCAGTTGCCAATATACCTGCTTTACCTCGGTAGCAATCTCAAGTTGTGATGCCTTTAACTGCCATTCGCTGCTCCTGACACCGGCACTGGCCAACCGGCCCTGGTTGATGTAGACCGTCGGGAAAGCGAAGGATTGTGACACGGTGAAGCTGTTGTCCTTGCCGTAGCTGTTGATCTGTCCGTACTGACCGTCGATGGCGGTTTTGGGCAGATCGAGGGAGGCTCCTTTCAAGGCCTTTTGTACCTGTACGGAATAGGCCGAAGAATGCACGGCCAGGTTGCTGTCGAGCGCCATCTGAATGGCTTCGTACAAATTGAGGCGCCTGGACTGTTGTCCATAAGCAGTGTTGATCATGGCGGAACCGGCGAGCAAAAACAACAGAATGGAGATTATTTTGACGGACTTCCGCCGGACAGAAGATCTCAATTGACCCGATGAGAACAAAATATAGAAGACCGGCAAAATGACCAAAGTGAGAAAAGTGGCAGAGATGAGTCCTCCGATCACTACTGTGGCCAATGGTTTTTGAACTTCAGCCCCTGCCGAATTAGACAATGCCATCGGCAAAAAGCCCAATGAGGCAACAGCGGCAGTCATTATTACCGGCCGTAACCGGATGTTCAAACCTTTCAAAACCCTTTCTGTGATGTCTGTAATGCCCTCCTTCTCGAGCCGGTTAAATTCGGCTATCAATACAATGCCGTTGAGCACCGCAACACCAAAAAGGGCAATAAACCCAACCCCTGCCGAGATCGAAAAAATCATTCCACGCGACCAGAGCGCGAACACACCGCCAATGGCCGACATGGGCACCGCTGAAAAGATAAGCAGCGTCTGTTTGACCGAATGGAAGGTAAAAAAGAGCAGCACAAAAATCAACAGCAATGCAACTGGAACGGCAATAGACAACCGTGCCTTTGCAGCCTGAAGATTCTGGAACTGACCACCGTACGAGATGTAATAACCGGTTGGCAATTTGATCTTTTGATTAATTTGTTTGGTGACTTCGTTGATCACGTTTTGCACATCCCGGTTACGGACATTGAATCCGACCGTGATCCTACGTTTGGTATTCTCTCTGGAAACCTGGGCCGGACCGGATTTTATCCGGATATCGGCAACCTGATCGAATGGAATTTGTCCTCCATTGGGAAGGGCCACTGAGAGATTTCTCACATCGTCCAAACTTCTACGGTAATCCTGGTCCAACCGGACCACCAGTCCGAATCGTTTCTCTTCATCGAACACCACTCCAGCCTGACTACCGGCAAAGGCTGCACGAAGTACCCGGTTCACATCCTGAACCGAAAGGCCGTATTGCGCCAGTCGGTCACGGTTGTAGTCGACCTGCACCTGAGCCAGTCCGGTAACTTTCTCCACATTGATATCCGCAACCCCATCAATTTGCTGAATAATTTTCTCAATCGAAGCGGCTTTCGCAGAAAGGGTATTCAGGTCGTCTCCAAAAATTTTAACGGCAATATCCTGTTTCGAACCGGAGAGCAGTTCGTTGAACCGCATCTGGATGGGCTGCTGAAATTCGAATTTGACACCCGCAAGCGCCACCAGTTTCTCTTCCATTTTTCCGACCAGCTCTTCACGTGTTGTGGCACTTGTCCACTCACTTTTGTCTTTGAGGGTAATGATGTAATCACCTGTCTCCATGGGCGTTGGGTCTGTCGGAATTTCTCCGGCCCCTATTTTGCAAACGGTGTGTTTGATTTCAGGAAAGTTGCTGAGAAGGATTTTATTGGCCTTTTCAACCATTTGGACGGTATTGCTCAGTGATCCTCCCTGCAAAGTGATCACACCGGCGGCAAGGTCTCCCTCTTCGAGTTGCGGAATAAACTCGCCACCCAACCTGCTGAACTGGAAGAGGCTGAAGAAAAACAGGAGAATAGCGAATGTCGATACCAACAACTTCCGCCGTAAGGCAAAATTTATGACCGGTTGGAAAGCCTTGTGAAACCAATCCATCAGCCGGTCGGAGAAATTGCGCCTGTGTTCTGTCCTCTTGCTGAGGAACAATGCCGAAACCATGGGAACATAGGTAAGCGAGAGGATGGCCGCGCCAAGCAACGCGAAGGAGACCACCTGGGCCATTGGGCGGAACATCTTTCCCTCGATGCCAACCAGCGCCATGATGGGCAGGTAGACAATCAGGATAATGATTTGCCCGAAGGTGGCCGAACTCATCATCCTTTTGGCTGAATCAAACACATTTTCGTCCATCTGTTCCTGCGAAAGCCTGGCAATCCAGGTGTGGTGGTGTTTACTCATGGTAATTCGGTGGACCACACTTTCGACTATGATCACCGCTCCGTCCACAATTAGTCCGAAGTCGATGGCCCCCAGGCTCATCAGGTTTCCGGAGACTCCGAATAGGTTCATCATCGACACGGCAAAGAGCATGGCCAAAGGAATGACCGAGGCGACAACCAGTCCGGCACGCAGGTTCCCCAACAGGATCACCAGAATAAATATGACAATCAGCGCTCCTTCGATGAGGTTGGTCGAAACGGTGCGGATGGCTCTTCCAACCAGATCCGACCGGTTCAGAAACGGTTCAATCTGAACTCCTTCGGGCATCGATGTCTGAATGGATGCGATACGAACCTTCACATTGTCAATCACTTCGTGCGCATTGGCGCCTTTGAGCATCATCACCACACCGCCAACGGCTTCGGTGGTGTCCACCACAAATGCGCCATAACGGGTGGCGCTTCCATATTGGACAGTTGCCACATCCCTTACCAGGATAGGGATTCCGGAGTTATTGGATTTGACGACAATCTTTTCGATGTCTTCCAGGTTTTTGACCAATCCAATGCCGCGAATAAAATAGGCAGTCGGGTTTTTATCGATGTAGGCACTTCCGGTATTTTCGTTGTTTTTCTCAAGGGCCTGAAAAATATCTGTCAGTGTCAGGTTCATACCCCGGAGTCTCTCCGGATTGACCGCTATTTCGTACTGTTTGACGAAACCTCCGTAGCTGTTGATGTCGGCCACACCTGCGGTACCCAGCATCTCCCTTCGTACGGTCCAGTCCTGAATGGTACGAAGATCCATCGGATTATATCTCTTTTCGAATCCTTTTGCGACGGCCAGCCGGTATTGGTAGATCTCTCCCAAACCGGAAGAGATGGGTGCCAATGAAATCTTCGCAAGCCCCGGAGGGATAACCTCTTCAGCTTCCTTGAGCCTTTCGCCCAACTGCTGCCTTGCCCAGTAAACATCAACATCATCTTTAAAAACTACCGTGATTACTGACAACCCGAGACGGGATATGGAACGGAGTTCAACAATATTGGGGATGTTTGCGACCGCAACCTCGATAGGGGCGGTGATGAAACTCTCGACCTCCTGAACAGCCAGGGATGGGGCCAATGAAATAACCTGCACCTGGTTATTGGTGATATCAGGAATGGCATCGATGGGCAGTTTGGTCAATGAATAGGTACCCCAACCTATTAAAGCCAATACGAACAACCCTACGACGAATTTATTTCTGATCGAGAAATGGATGATACGCTCTATCATACTGACAATGAATTAATTTAATACATGAGTCGATGACTCAAACCAATCAAAAACGGTTCGAAGTCAAATCAGATGGGAATTCTCAGATATCAGACCAATTGAGGCGGTTGCCAGATAGTCGCGAAAAAGGAGGTGGTAAAAGTAGAGTAGTATTCAGAATAGTTGTGCTGGCAATATTTCACGAAGGTAAAATGCATGATGGCATCCGTGGTGACCACAGGAGTTGCACAACAATTACAGGTGCAGAAAGGAGAACAATGATCGATCCCTGATTCAGAATCGTGTCGATCCGTCGAGCCATTTGACTGCTCCATTTTACACACGGAATGACCCGCAGCTACATGCGAACAGGGTATGGCAGTTAGCATTAGGATGTAAAAGGATAATATGGTTACAATCAGCTTCATAGTTCTGAATGCAAATATAGAAGATAAAACAATGCGAAATACTATTTGGATTAAAAAGAGCGATCCGGATTAACGGAACGCTCTTTATACTGACAACTACAAAAAGTCCAATAAGTTATCTTTTTATTTGATTATTAATGCTTTAAAATTCTATTTTTTATCTTCCTTCTCCTCTTTTTCTTCTTTTTTCACCGGATTTTTTGAAACCAGCTTTCCGGTTGCATCAAAGCACAATTCGAGTTTGGTTTTCCCTTTGGCAGCTTCCATCTCATAAGCGACAACCCCTTTGGCATCTGTCGATTTTTCAATTTCATCGAGTTTGTACCCGGTAAAATCTTTTGCAATGGTTGCTTTAGCAGCCTGAGGGAGATCACCTTCCTTTATTTCAAATTCAGTTTCCAGAAGCTTACCTGCAGCATCGAACAGAGCGGATGATTCAATCTTGTTGGCCGTAAATTCGACCTCATACTCCCCGGGTTTTTCCATGCTCCATTTAACTTTCTGAGCTGTTGGAAATTTGGCGGCAAAAGCGGTTTTTGCCGCAGCCGGAGTCTCCTCTTTTGGTGCAAAAGCGTAAGCGATTACCAGGAGAGACAGACAAACGAATAATGCAGATACTTTTTTCATGGGTAATATTTTTAAAATGACAAAGTAAAGATAGTCTGTGAATTTGTAGAAATTTGGGATTTATCAGGATAAGGAATCCAATCTTTTGCTCAAAGAGAAACAATGAAGCTGATCATGCCAGGAATATTCCAGTTTAAGGTGATTTGCAGCACAAATTTCATTGACAATTGCGAGGCCTAAACCATTCGACTGCTCCGATTTGCTCTCCTTCACAAACCTTTTGAAAATTCTTGAAGAGTCTAGCTCTATTCTATTCCCGGTATTTGAAAAGACAATTTCTTCCTTTCTGCTGGAAATAATGAATCTACCCGGATTGGTGTTGTGGTTCAATGCATTGCTTATCAAATTATTTACTAAAATTTCAGCAAGTGCAGGGTGAATGGAGATGATCACAGGGATATCAAGGTTTATGGACAGATCGATCTGCTTCAATTCAAACAACTCTTCCAAATAGGAGATCCTTACTCGGATCAGGCTACATAAATCGACCTCAGACGGATCAACAAATTGTCTGTTTGCGATTTTCGAAAGAAGCAGCAAAGCCTCATTCAGCTTGGAAAGACGGATAACGGTCTGGAATATTTCATGCAGTTGTTTGCGCTGGATGACAGAAAGTTTACCATCATTCAACATCAGCTCAAGCTTAGATTTGATGATCGCCAACGGAGTTTGCAGTTCGTGCGAGGCATTCTCGGCAAACTCTTTCAGATTGACAAAATCGGCATGCATTTTAGCCATCATCTCTTCCAGCGTTCTGTTCATTTGGTCAAACTCCGATATTCCTGTATGGTCAAAATGTACCGGTTTGCTCACGCCGATTTTCCAAGATTTCAACAATGATGAGCTCTTGAAAAAGGGTTTCCAGGCCTTTCCAGATAACCATTTGTTGGTAAAGAAAATGGACAGAAGAATGAGGAGAAACAGAAATATCATGAAGGAGATGATGATGGCCTGTAGATCATCCGACTCCAGAAGCGATTGTAGAATAGTGACTTCATAAAAATTGGATTCAACCTCCGCAGAAAAGACCAATTTTCGATAAGGAATCAACTCCTTTTCATCTACATCATAGGCAAGAGTATCTGAGATGTGACTGAATTCAGGTGTCTTCGCTATTGGTTTGATAAAGGTGGAGTGATCGGGAGATATAAGGACGATTTTGTCACTTTCCACATTTTTCAGATAGATTAACACATTTGCTTTACGTGAGCTAAGCATTTCACGGATATTTTGATCCACCACCT
>JAVHPO010000389.1:0-1613 GCA_036170635.1 Prolixibacteraceae bacterium
CCCATAGGGGTCAAACAGCCTTATGTTTCCTTACAAATTCCGGATCGATGTCCACACCCGATCCGGGACCAGTCGGGACTTTTACTATACCGTTTACACTTTTCAGCGGTGATGATTTGCATTCAAAGAGAACATTTGTCTTAAGTCCCTTGAACTCGTGATAGTGCATAGCGTTGGGCAGCGCCGATACCAAATGCATCATGTAGAGAAATCCCAAATCGCCTCCCGACATATGGGGCGTGCATTTTTTCCCCAGCGCATGGGCCATTAGCGCTACCTTCATGGAACGGATCATTCCTCCAAAATAGAAGAAATCGGGTTGCACAATCTGAAGTCCGTCATTGGCAATCAACCAGCGAAAGCCGTGAAGGCTATATTCCTGTTCCCCTCCCGCAACCGGGATCGAAAGGGCATCGGCTACCTGTTTGGTCTCTTCATACCAGTCGAAAGGTACAGGCTCTTCAAAAAACTGAAAACGGTACTCCTCCAAAAGTTTTCCTACCCGAATCGCCTCCTCTACCGAATAGAAGCCATTCGAGTCGGCGTAGAGGATCATCTGATCCCCAAATGTTTTCCTGATAAGTGGTATGATTTTTTCTGTCCTTCCTGCAGGTCCGGCAGCATACAGGTCATTTTTCATGAACATTAGTCCGCCAACTTTGATTTTAAGCGCACGGGCATCGTATTCAGCAACATCCCTTTTGATCAGCTCCAATGATTCCTCCACCGGTTTTTCGCGGTATTCGGTAGCCTGGTAAACGGCAACTTCGGGCTGATTGATCGTTCCGATTAACTGGCCAATGGATTTTCCGGCTATGCGTCCCATCATGTCGAGTACCGCAAATTCGATGGTGGCCAGCGGAACGCCAAGGGCCATTCCAGATAGCCTGAAATTTAGATTGTAGATGTAAACTTTTTCCAGGATAAGGTCGAGTTCACGTGCATCCTTACCAACGAAAAAGGGTTTTACAAGGTTGGTGAAAATCGGGTAAAGCGACTTTAACTGACCGCCATGACCTACCGAGAAGCCTTCAGCACCCTCTTTCGATCTTATTCGGCAGAGGAAACTCTCACCGTACCTGAGTAATTCGATGGTCTCGATGATCACCGGAGCGCTGAACAATTCCTTTTTAAAAACAGGCTGTTTCAGTATTTCATCCAGCAAAGAATAGTTGTTCCTGATTACCTCCGAATCATTGGATGGCAATGCCCTGCCGTCGGACGACAAAGGCAATGTTGCTGCAAGTCCGCCGGTTATTGCGGTTGAGATGAATCTGCGTCGATTGGTTTCCATAGTATCTGTTTTTCCGGTAAAGATTGTCAAGGCAGGTGTACTGTATATCCGTGATTTGGACACAGTACCTTCCATCAAATTTACGATTATTTGCACAAAAATTGTCAGGATTTGGATTTGCAGGATGAAAGGATTAACAGGATTGGAGGTTGTGGGGGTTGCAAGATAAGCCCTGCAATTGTCTGGATTAGGATTTGCGGGATGAAAGGATTAATCGGATTGAGATTGTGGTGGGAGCAAGATAACCCCTGCAATTGTCTGGATTAGGATTTGCGGGATGAAAGAATTAATCGGATTGGGATTGTGGTGGTAGCAAGAT
>JAVHPO010000390.1:0-8332 GCA_036170635.1 Prolixibacteraceae bacterium
TGAAAATTTCCTTTCGAGGTATCCTTTTACACTTTGGTCAACAAGGCTGAATACAGGATTCAAAAACGCCTCCACTTCAGGATAAGCTTCCAGATAGGTAATTACCTCACGATCTTTACCGGTCTTTTTTTGATATTCGACCAACCTACCGGGATTGGGCAATGCACGGCAGTCGAAAACAAACCCGCCTCCGTTCCCGCTTGGATCAGCCGGAATGCCCTTTTTATAGGAGAAACTGGTGATTGAAACAGTTAATTCCGTCTCTTTTGCAACTATATTTTTTAATACTTCTGATTCAGAAAGCGAATTCAAGACATTGTAAAGTTCAGTCAACTGAATTGGGATATCAATCTTTTTCATTACAAAACTGAGATTCTCCAGTGCGAATGGTATACTTTTCAGAAAATGGGCCTTTTGCTCATAGAACCCCCTGAATCCATAGGCTCCCATGGCCTGCATCATGCGAATCAGGACGTAGCCATAGAAATATTGCTTGAACTCTTTACGCTCGACCGGATAAATCTTAGCCAGATTGTCGAGGTATTCCTCTATTAATTCCTCCCGAACCAGTTGTGGTATGCCAGCTTTGGCATCGTAAAGCAACGACGCAAGATCGTATTGAAGCGCCCCTCTCCGTCCGCCCTGATAATCGATGAACCAGGGCTCATTGTTACGAAGAAGTATGTTTCTGCTCTGAAAGTCACGCATCATGAAGAAATTGCTCTCAGCTTTCAGCAGATAATCACAGAAAGTAGCATAATCATCTTCGAGCGCCTGCTCATCAAAGCTTACTTTGGCAAGTTTCAGGAAATAATATTTGAAATAATTGAGGTCCCACATCATCGATTGGCGGTCAAATGCCTTTCTGGGATAACAAAAATTAAAGTCGATACCTTTCCCCGCAGCAACCTGAATGGCAGGCAATACCCTAACCACCTTCCGGTAGGCCTCTGTAATTTCAGATGAAAATCCGTTTTTTGCACGAACATCAGACAGGAAGGAAAAGAGCGTGACATCTCCCAGATCTTCTTGCAGGTATATCCGTGCTTTTGCATCATACGCATATATTTCTGGCACATTTACCCCACTTGCCCGCAAATGGTTGGAAAAACTGACGAAGGCGTTGTTCTCCTTTTCATCCTCATTCCACGTTCCTATGACCCTGTGGTGCATGCTTTTCATTCGGATGTACTCCCGGTAGGAACCGGAAGGAGGCAACATTTCGGAAGATGCGACTGTTTCCATAAACCTCTTCTGAAAGAGGTCAGATAATTTCTGTTCGGTTAGCTTTTCCAATAAATGTATAATTTTAAACCATAGCAAAAATACCAAAAAAAGCTGTCCCAATGGTTGGAACAGCTTTTTATCTGTTTAGAAAAAATGATTTTCGGAAACTGGTTTGAACGATTGGGTTCTTATTCGGCAACGACTTCGAACTCAAGTTCAACTACCACTTCGCGGTGAAATTTCACCTTTGCAGTGTGTTTTCCTATTTCCTTGATAGAATCTTCTTTAATGGTGATCTGTTTGCGATCAACCTCAAATCCTTTTTCCTTCAGAGCCTCAGCAACCTGAATGTTGTTGACAGATCCGAAAATCTTACCGGTCGAACTGGTTTTTGCACCAATTACAATCGAGATTGTTTTCAGGATCTCAGCTTGTTTCAACGCTTCCTCTTTAAGTCTTGCCTCTTTGTGGGCACGCTGTTTCAAGTTCTCCAAAAGAACCTTTTTTGATGATGATGTGGCCAATACAGCCAATTTCTGGGGGATAAGGTAATTACGACCATATCCGTTCTTGACAACTACCACATCGTCTTTGCTACCCAGATTTGCAACATCCTGAAGCAGAATAATTTCCATTTTCGTACCTCCTACTTAATTATTTTAACAAATCTGTTACATAAGGCAACAACGCGATCATACGTGAACGCTTAATTGCCTGTGATACTTTACGCTGGTATTTCAAAGAAGTACCGGTAATACGGCGGGGCAGAATTTTACCCTGCTCATTCAGAAATTTTTTCAAGAATTCGGGATCTTTATAATCCACATACTTGATACCGTTCTTTTTGAAACGACAATATTTCTTCTTTTTTACTTCAACCGAAGGTGGAGTAAGATACCTGATTTCGCTGGAATTTGTGCTCATGACTAGTTTTCTGATTGAGTTTTTGCATTAACTTTCCTTCTTCTCTTTTCTGCATACTCAGCAGCATATTTCTCCAATTTCACAGTTATGAAACGGATGATACGTTCGTCACGGCGAAACTCGGTCTCGAGTTTACCAATGAAGGCAGGATCGGCTTTGAATTCGAGGAGTTGATAAAACCCTGTCGATTTCTTTTGAATGGGATAAGCCAATTTTTTTAATCCCCAATTTTCTTCATGAATCAATTCACAACCATTGGATGTGATAAGATCCTTGAACTTTCCTACCGCTTCCTTCATCTGAGCATCAGACAAAACGGGAGTAGTAATGAAAACGGTTTCGTACTGGTTCAACATACTTTTTAAAAATTTACATTCAACAATATACTCGTAATTTGAGTGGCGCAAAAATACACATCTTTTCTCTTTAAACAAACAGTCTTTCAATCTTTTTGTTTTTAGGTTTATTTGCCCGCCTGACGAATAAACCTAAAAACAAAAAGGGCAGGTCCCAAGACCTGCCCTTTGATAGTTTAGATAGATTAAACACTTAGTTTTAGTAAAAGCCGATAACAACGTTTCATTTCAATTCCAGGACTAAATTAGATCTTTTTATTAAAAAATGTTAAGAAGATGTCATCTATATGAAGCAAATGTTAATATTTTTTTTATTAAAACTTCTATTTATTTGATATTGCGAAAGATAGAATGCAGAACTAAAAAAATGTTTCACAACAGTTTTTTATAAAAAAACACTTTTTTCAGAAATACCGGGGACTTATTGATCCTAATCATTTACTGAAAGTGATTTGAATTAACACAATCTTTACACAGATGAATCATATATTTCTATTTCTTTGTATTTACAAACCCATATATATTTGCTGTGGATATTTTAGGTGATGCTTGGTTGTTGAACTTTACCATCCTGTTTGCCCTCTTGGCTTTTTTAGTG
Source organism: Prolixibacteraceae bacterium (assembly GCA_036170635.1). GTDB lineage: Bacteria > Bacteroidota > Bacteroidia > Bacteroidales > Prolixibacteraceae > CAINVV01. The sequence continues at coordinate 3,106 of JAVHPO010000390.1, forward strand.
ATTTTATTAACGCCGGCAAGACTTGGTATTATTGTCAGTGCGATTATAATTGTTTTTACTTCATTGTCAACGAGTTGGATTGCATTTCATGCATTATCCACTCATCCGGTTGAATTAACCTTCAAATTCGGGAATTTTGTTGGAGACATGCTCCTTAAAGTTGACGGACTCTCCGCATGGTTTATGCTGATCATCAATTTCACTGTGTTGACAGGGTTCTTCTATGGTATGGGATACCTAAAAAGTTATGCCCTGACTAAAGCCAGATTAAGTTTGCACCTGATTATGTTCCTGCTCTTCCACCTCTCCATGCTCTTCGTGTGCATGATTCAGAACGGATTCGCCTTTCTGGTTGTTTGGGAAATCATGTCGCTCACGTCGATGATGCTGGTACTTTTTGACCATGACAACCCCAAAACTTTAAAAGCCGGGATCAATTATCTGGTGCAGATGCATATCAGCGTAACGTTTTTGACCATCGGTTTTATCTGGATGTATATTCAAACGGGCTCATTAAGCTTCGATGCTTTTCAAACCTACTTTGGTGCGAACAGCAACCTCTGGTTATTCCTGATCTTCTTCATTGGATTCGGAATCAAAGCCGGATTTGTCCCGCTACACACTTGGTTGCCTCATGCACACCCAGCGGCGCCTTCGCATGTGTCGGGCGTAATGTCAGGGGTGATTGTCAAACTGGGCATCTATGGAATTTTCAGGATTATCACTTTTCTGAAAGCAGATTTTTTGCTTTTGAGTGAAATTGTACTTTCCATTTCGGTTTTAACCGGAGTGTATGGGATTTTGAATGCCGCAATTCACCGTGATTTTAAGCAAATGCTGGCTTATTGCACCATCGAAAATATTGGGATCATAGGTGTTGGCATTGGCCTCGGATTGATGGGAATGGGCAATGGTTCAGCAGTTTTATTTTATCTCGGTTTTGGTGGAGCGCTTTTGCACGTGCTCAATCATTCACTGTTTAAATCCTTGCTGTTTTATTCGGCCGGTTCGGTCTATCAGCAAACACATACCCGTGATATGAATAAACTGGGCGGCTTAATCAAACAAATGCCCCAAACAGCCGTTTTATTTCTGATTGGAGCCATTGCCATCGGCGGGTTGCCCCCATTCAATGGGTTTGTTTCTGAATTTATCCTGTATAGCGGGCTTTTGGAAGGTTTGAAAGTGAGTGGCCTCACTCAGATTAGTTTGTTGGTAATGACCCTTGCAGGCCTGAGCATTATTGGGGGCCTTTCAGTTTTGACCTTTACCAAAACATTTGGAACGATATTTTTGGGGAGCGAAAGAACCCATTTGCACCATAAACCAGTGGAAGTTTCTTCACTGATGCTCGTTCCTCAATATTTTATCGTGGCAGCAATGCTAAGCGTAGCATTTTTTCCGCAATTTTACCTGAATACAATTGGCAATTTGCTTGAAAACATGGGCAATACTTTTGCTTTTGCAAGAACTTCAGGATTAGCCGATTATTCAAAAAACATTACATCGATCAACCTCTATTTTGCCTTTTTTATAGTGATTATAGCCGTTAGCTGGTTTGTACGTTCTTTGGTATTGAGAAATAAGTCGCAAAAAATACAACCTACCTGGGGATGCGCGTACCCTGAACCGAACAGCCGGATGCAATATACGGGCAAATCGTTTTCCAAATCGTTGGGCAAAATGTTTAATTTTATCCTCGTAGAAGAAAAGAAATACAAAGAGCTGGAACCTGGGGAAATATTTCCTGAAAACAGAAAACATGGATCACATTATCATGATTTTTTCGAGAACCGGTTTATACAATTTATTACACACCAACTCGTGTATGCTGCGAATTACTTTCGGTTTATACAAAACGGGAGGGTGCAATCGTATGTGTGGTATGGCATTATATTTATGATGTCCATATTTATCTTGACGGCTTTAAATGTCTTAAAATGAACCTGATAAAAATATTTCTGGCAATACCGGTATTGGTAATCATCCTGGCTCCATTTTTAAAGGTGAAAGGAACCGTAAGGATCGTATTTTTAGCCGTTGTATTGAATGCCTTGTTGTCTGGTTACTTTGCCTTGCAAGCCTTATCAGGGCAGCTTCTTGAATTTAATTTCGCCGGGAGTTTGGCTACTGGCTTGGTCAACCTTCGGATTGACGCACTTTCAGGTTGGTTTATCCTGATTATCAATTTCGTGCTAATTACCGGTGGATTCTACGGTTTGTTTTACATGAAATCCTATAAGGAACAACAAAATAACCTGCGCCTACATTGGGTAGTTTTTCTGCTTCTCCACACTGCATTGTTAAGTCTTTGTGTGGTTCAGAACAGTATGGTTTTTTTGATTGCCTGGGAAATCATGGCGCTTTCAGCATTCCTGGCTGTCACTTTTGAACATGAAAAGATGGCTACGATCAAAGCTGGGCTGAATTACCTGATTCAATCCCATTTCTCCATTTTATTCCTGATGATTGGATTTATCTGGGTCGCTTTTAAAACGGGAAGTTATGATTTTAATGCCATAACAGCCTACTCCACTGCTAATCCGGGAGGGATAGCGATAGTTTTGTTTATTGTTTTCTTCATCGGGTTTTCCATAAAAGCTGGGTTTGTACCTTTCCATACCTGGCTGCCTTATGCGCATCCGGCTGCACCTTCGCATATTTCAGGAATTATGTCGGGTGTAATGATTAAAATCGGGATTTTTGGAATTTTGCGGATGATCACTTTAATTAAGGTCAATTATTATGCCGCAGGACTGATCATCCTGACTTTTTCGGTTATTTCGGGTTTGTATGGCGTAATGCTGGCCATTATGCAGCACAACCTGAAAAAATTGCTGGCCTACCACAGCATCGAAAACATTGGCATTATCGGAATGGGGATTGGAATTGGCTGTATCGGTTTGGGTAATGGAAATTACATGCTTGCTTCACTGGGTTTTGCAGGTGGTTTGTTGCATACCTGGAACCATGCATTGTTTAAATCGCTTTTGTTTTTCACTGCCGGAAATGTCTATCAGGCAACGCATACACTGCATATTGAGCATCTGGGCGGGTTAATTAAAAAAATGCCACAAACGGCCTTTCTTTTCCTGATCGCTGCCATCGCCATTTCAGGAATACCACCATTCAATGGATTTATTTCTGAATTTATCATCTACAGTGGGTTCTATAATTGGATGCATGGCTCAATGCTTGGCCCGTTGATGGCAATCGTATTCTCGGTCCTGGCGTTGGTCCTGATTGGCGGCCTTGCTTTGCTTTGCTTTACCAAAGCATTTGGCATCGTTTTTTTAGGCCAGGCCCGTCATCACTTTCACCATGAAGTGAAAGAAGTTTCTATTTTGCAACTTCTGCCACTTTACCTGATCGCATTTTTCATCGTGTTTATCGGTGTATTCCCGCAATTTTTCCTGAATGCCTTGTCAAAACCGGTTCAGTTATTCACAGGCATCCCATCTCAAACGGTCATTCCATTTCAGGACCAGATCGGCGGCATCCTATTGCCGGTTACCGTGGGAACCTGGATTTTTATCGGAATTGTTGCAGTAACCTATTTTGTACGGAAGTTGGCGACGAGGAACCGAAAAGTGGCCATCGGACCAACCTGGGGCTGTGCGTATATTGCTCAAAACCAAAAACAGCAATACACCGCCGGATCATTTGTGAGATCCTACAGTAAACTTTTCAAAATATTTTTGTTGTCTTCAAAATCCGAAGAAGAAGTTCATGGAATATTCCCCACTGGAGGAACTTACGAAACCCATATATACGACCACCTTGAAAAGTATTTGATCGATAACCCAATAGCAGCCTATAAATCTTTATTGGGAAAGTTTTCATTTCTTCAAAACGGAAGGTTGCAATTCTATATCTTGTACGGGATCGTATTTATTGTTTCGGTGATTTGCGTTCCCATATTTTATGATCAGATCGTTTTATTCATTGAATTTATAAAGCAAATCTAATTATGCTTAGTTTATTTTTAATAGTGATTGCGGCAACTTTTTTCACGGGGATAATCATCCGTGTAAAAAGTATGGCTTCGGGGCGCAAAGGCCCGGGGATTTTTCAGCCGCTAAAAGATGTGGCAAGGCTTTTTAGAAAAGGGGTTGTGTACAGCGAAACTACCAGTTTTGTTTTTCAGGTAGCGCCTACCATCTATTTTTCGACGGTGGTAATGGCCATGTTGGTCGTCCCATTTGGTCAATCGAAGGGGATTATCAGTTTCAACGGCGACTTTATCTTTTTTGCATATGTGCTGGCACTCGGCAAATTTTTCAGCATCATTGCGGCTATGGACACGGGCAGTAGTTTTGAAGGTATGGGCGCCAGCCGCGAAGCGCTTTATTCCATGTTTGCCGAACCTGCTTTCTTTATCCTGATGGGCTCGCTTGCCCTGCTGACCGGTCACACTTCATTTCAGGAGATGTTTGCCGCCTTGCATATTGGTTCGTACATCAGCTATGCATTGGCCATTCTCGGCACCTTTGTTTTGATGATGGTTGCTATGATCGAAAATAGCCGGATGCCTATCGATGATCCCAAGACTCATCTTGAACTCACTATGGTCCACGAAGTAATGATTTTAGACAACAGTGGGTTTGATCTTGGTTTGATCCTGACAGCCGGATACCTGAAGTTTGCCTTGTACGGAGCGCTGGTTGTTAACCTGTTTATTGGAGTGTTCGATTACACATACTCCATTCCAATGTTTTTTATCATTCAGATCGTTCTGGCTTCAGGAGTCGGTTTGATTGAATCGTTTATGGCACGTTTCCGTATGAGCCACAATGCACAGTTTATTTTTGTCCTGACTTCAGTAAGTTTGCTGATTTTCTTCGGTGTATTACTGATTTTGGGAAGATTTGTTTAACCAGTTAATACCATACCCATGATAGATGTATTGTTAATAACTTTCATTATTACCCTGTTTTATATCGCCATTGCCAACCGGATGCTTACTTATATAAAGGTACTGGCTTTACAAGGGGTTTTGCTGTTTGTCGTTGTTTTCCTCCAGTTGAATGAAATCAATCCCTTGAATCTTGCGTTGATCCTGCTCGAAACCATTGTTTTTAAGTCGGTTGCGGTGCCACTTTTTATGGCGTATGTATTAAAACGCAACAACATTACCCGTGAAGCTGAGCCTTATTTGCCCAACTTTGTTTCGTTAATCATTACCACATTAATTGTGGTGGTGACTATTTTGCTGGCCAATGGAGTG
>JAVHPO010000391.1:0-8299 GCA_036170635.1 Prolixibacteraceae bacterium
ACGGGAGGAGCGACTCGAACGCCCGACACCTGGTTTTGGAGACCAGTGCTCTACCGACTGAGCTACACCCGTATCTGCGGAGAGAGAGGGATTCGAACCCCCGGTACCTCACGGTACAACGGTTTTCAAGACCGCCGCAATCGACCACTCTGCCATCTCTCCTTGTTTGCGACTGCAAAAGTAACCCTTTTTTTCAATCGGCAAAAAATTCCAAAAAAAAATAATCTTCCGTTTTATGATAAAAAGTGTGTGAAAATTTTGATATTTAGAAAATTGTGTTGAAATTAGTCCAAGTAAATCATTTGAATCAATTTTATTTAAAACTGGCCAAATGAAGGTTCCTTCTGAAGAAATTGTGTTGACTACATTTTTGTAAAAATCTGGTGAATTGAACTGAATAAACGCAAAATCTTTTGGGAAATCTAAATTATTAACCATTTATTATCCTTATTAGTTATGAACAAAGCGCAATTAATTGACGCCGTCGCTGCAGAAGCAGGAATGACCAAAGCTGATGCCAAAAAAGCCATCGAAGCTTTTGTTAAAACAACAACTGAAGCCTTAAAACAAGGCGATCGTCTGGCTCTTGTCGGATTTGGATCTTTCTCAGTTTCTGACCGTCCTGCACGTACAGGCCGTAACCCTCAAACCGGTGCTACCATTAAAATCGCTGGTAAAAAAGTCGTTAAATTCAAAGCTGGCAACGAATTGACAGATGCTGTACAGTAACGATGACCGCCTAACAAAAAAAAGGGAGCAGTTGCTCCCTTTTTTTTGTCCCTGACCGAATCAAAGATTCTGCATGGAATGGAGTTTTTTGTAGATCCCGTGTTTGATAGACAACAGTTCATCGTGAGTTCCGCGTTCTACAATCTCTCCTTCATGGAAAACACAAATTAGGTCTGCTTTCTTAATGGTAGAAAGCCTATGTGCGATGACGATCGAGGTACGGTTCTTCATAAGGTTTTCCAGTGCTTCCTGAACCAGTTTCTCTGACTCAGTATCCAGGGCAGAGGTTGCTTCATCCAAAATCAATATGGGCGGATTTTTCAATACTGCCCGCGCAATTGAGATCCGTTGACGTTGTCCTCCTGAGAGTTTTCCGCCCCTGTCGCCGATATTGGTCAGGTAACCATCCGGTGATGTGGTGATAAACTCGTGCGCATTGGCCACTTTCGCTGCTGATATAACCTCTTCCATCGTGGCAGTTTCGACACCAAAGGATATGTTGTTGTAAAAGTTGTCATTGAATAGGATTGGATCCTGGTTTACATTGCCCATCAGGCCGCGCAGGTCGGCGATTTTGTAATCGCGTATATCAATTCCATCAACCATTATACTACCTGATTGAAGGTCCCAGAAGCGTGGGAGCAGGTCCACAAAGGTTGATTTTCCCGAACCAGACTGACCAACCAGCGCGATAGTTTTACCCTTTTCAATGGTTAGGGAGACATTTTTGAGCACCTCGTCCTCAATGTATCTGAAACCGACATTTCGGTACTCAATATCTTTATGGAACTCTTTCACATGAACTGCATCAGGTTTGTCAACGATATTGTTTTCGGCGAGCAGGATCATATCAATCCTTTGCATCGACGCCAGGCCTTTTTGAACCGAATACAAGGCTGTAGAGAATGATTTGGCAGGATTGATGATGGTATAGAAAAATGCAATGTAAGCAATGAATTCTTGTGGGGGCAAAGCGCTAGTGTTGTTAAGCACAAGACGTCCTCCATACCACAATATTACCACAATTACTATCGTCCCAAGCAATTCGCTCATTGGATGTGCCAGGTAACGGCGCCACATCAGGCCATTCATGATGTGGTAATATTCTTTGTTCTGTTTGGCGAAAACAGTCTTCATCTTCTTTTCGGCATTGAAGGCTTTGATGATGCGCAGACCCGACAAAGACTCCTCAATGGTGGAGAGTAATTCGCCCATCTTGTTTTGTCCGAGCATGGAGGGTTTTTTCAAACTCTTTCCTACCTTCCCAATGAGATAACCAACAACAGGTAATAGAAGGAAGACAAAAAGTGTTAGCGACCAGGACATAATAATCATCGCACAAAGATTGATTATTATAATCATAGGATCCTTGAACATCATCTCAATTGAGTTCAGGATCGAGTTGTCAACCTCCTGAACATCGCCGGTGGTTCGTGCAATGATGTCGCCCTTTCGCTCTTCGGAAAAGAATCCTAGTGGAAGAGAGAGAATCTTGTTGTAGATCTGGTTCCTAATATCGCAAACCACGCCATTACGCACAGGTACCATCACAAAGGAGGCCAGGTAGGTAAAACCAACCTTCAAAACAACCATTATAATGATAAAAATACCAAGATAGACAAGAGCAGCTTCCCTCCCACTATTTTGTATTACTTCACTTATTAGGTAGGATATATTTTTTACAAGATTATCAAAATTAAAACTCCAGGTGGCAGGCGCTTGAGCAACTAACGGTTGAGTGCGAAACAGAATACCCAAAATAGGTATCAGTGCGGCAAACTGGAATGCTCCAAAAATCGCGCCCAATAGGTTGAATAGAATGTTTAAGGCTATATACCCTTTGTAAGGAGGAAGAAACCGTTTTAATAAATTATAAAGACCTTTCATGCGTATAATTTGTTTTTTAAATGTCGCAAGGAATACCCATCCCGACATGTCGGGATCATTTTCGGTTGGAGGGTATATTCACTCATGGGTATTTCATCCGAATATTTAGAGATTGTTTGAAATTTGTTTTTTTGTCCCGTTAGGGATATAATATCGGTAGAATATGGATTAAGAGATAAATTTCGTCCCGTACGGGACGGAATATTATGCGTTAAATTCTCTTTCTACCGACATAATGTGCCTACGGCACAGTCCTTGTAAAGTGATTTCTGATAATAAAAATGAAAGCAATTAAATTTAAACAGTTTCTTAAAGTAAATGAGTTGACTTATTGGAAGCTTTAGTATGACATTCAATCTGTTAGGTAGCCATGCTGATCCAATTCTTTTGAGAAATTATCGGTGAAAAACACCCGTAAAATTCTGTGGAGTGATTTTTCTTAACTCCTCTTTGAGTTCGTCTGAAATATCCAGCCGATCGATAAATTCCCTGAAAACGGTTTGATCTATTTTACGATTGACACGCGTCAGATTTAACAACGCCTCATAAGGATTAGGATAGGCCTCGCGACGGAGAATGGTCTGAATGGCCTCTGCTACAACACTCCAGTTATCTTCCAGATCACGATTAATTGCCTCTTCGTTGAGAAGCAACTTACCCAAGCCTTTCATGGTCGACTTGATCGAGAGCAAGGTGTGTGCAAAAGGTACGCCAACGTTGCGAAGTACTGTCGAATCGGTCAGGTCGCGCTGAAGTCTTGAAATAGGTAATTTGGCCGAAAGATGCTCAAACAGCGCATTGGCAACACCCAGATTGCCCTCCGAATTTTCAAAATCGATCGGGTTCACTTTGTGCGGCATGGCAGACGATCCAATCTCTCCCTTTTTAATCTGTTGTTTGAAGTAGTTCATGGAGACATAACTCCAGAAATCCCTGTCTAGATCGATAAGGATGGTATTGATTCTCTTCAGACAATCAAAGATGGCTGCATAATTGTCGTAATGGGCTATCTGAGTGGTCGTTTGCGACCGTTCCAGTTTCAGGGCATCATGAACAAAACGGTTGGCAAAACTGACCCAGTCGATCGCCGGATAAGCCACATGGTGGGCATTGAAATTCCCGGTAGCTCCGCCAAACTTGGCATAGCAGGGGATGGATACCAATTGATTAAGTTGAATTTCCAGACGTTCGATGAAGACTTTGATCTCCTTTCCCAAAATGGTTGGTGAAGCAGGCTGACCATGGGTTTTAGCCAGCATGGGGATATTGCTCCAACTGTCTGAAAGTTCTACCAGCTTTGCCACCAATCCCTTCATAGCCGGAAGATAAACTTCTTCGATAGTATCCTGAATGGAACATGGAAAAGCAGTATTGTTAATGTCTTGAGAAGTAAGGCCAAAGTGGATAAATTCCTTGAAAGGATCCAATCCGAGCAGATCAAATTTTTCCTTCAAAAAATATTCGACAGCCTTCACATCATGGTTGGTGATTTTTTCGATCTCCTTGATGCGGCCCGCATCTTCGAGGGAAAATTGATGGTGCAGATTCCGGAGCCCTGTTTTTGTTTGTTCCGGGAAGTTGACCAACTGGGGAAGCGGAATCTCTGTGAGGGCTATAAAGTATTCAATTTCAACAAAAAGCCTGTATTTTATTAGCGCGAATTCCGAAAAATAATCTCCAAGCTCGGCTACTTTGTCGCGGTAACGTCCATCGACAGGCGAGATGGCTGTTAACATCTGCAATTCCATCAGAAATTTTTTTACAATTCAACTACAAAAGTAACATTTTCCACGGTGTTACGGAAGTTCAATTTTTACCTGTCCAAGCGTGGAATCAGCTCCCAAACTTTTGTAAATTTGCTGGCTAAAGTGAAATCATGGGAAAAATTAAGATATCTGCCATTACCTACTTGAATACCAAGCCTTTTCTGTTCGGGCTTCAACACTCTTCCATCCTGGACTATGTCGAGCTTTCACTGGATGTCCCATCTGTCTGTGCCGATAAGTTAAAGGCCGGAACCGTTGACATTGGAATTATCCCGGTAACGGAGATCTCTTCGATTCCGGGGGCTAACATCGTAACAGACTATTGTATCTCCTGCTCGGGTAAAGTGAGAACAGTGGTTTTGGTCAGCATGGTGCCAATTGAAGAGATAGAAACTATTGTATTGGATTATCAATCAAGAACATCTGTTCAGTTGGTCCGAATCCTGGCAAGGGATTACTGGAAAATATGTCCTCATTGGCAAAATGGCGGAGTCAATTATATTCAGGAAGATATCCAAAGTACAACGGCCGGAGTGATCATCGGCGACAGGGTTTTTGAAGCTGAAACGAAATTTCCCTATGTCTATGATCTGGGTGAAGCCTGGAAAGCCCACACCGGACTTGATTTCGTTTTTGCCTGCTGGGTGGCCAACCGTCCGATTGATCGGGCCTTTGTGCTGAAATTTGAGGATGCTCTAGAGTTTGGAATTGTACATATACCGGATGTTATTACCGAATATCTTCAGCAATATCCGGATTATCCTTTCGAAGAATATTTCAAAGAGAATATTTTTTACCACCTCGACGACTCCAAAAGAAGGGGGATGGAGTTGTTTCTGAGTTTGATAAAAGAAATACCTATCTTCGTGCATGCTTAAGACATTGTTTATCATAGGTTCAGGCAGTTTTCTGGGAGGGGTTGCAAGGTATCTTACCGCGAGAGTGGTGCAAAATAGTTTTGCTTCGGCATTCCCTTATGGGACCATGGCAGTTAATTTGTTGGGATGTTTGTTGATAGGATTGATTTTTGGTATTTCTGAAAGAACAAATATGATCTCCGATGAATGGCGAATTTTTCTGACTGTTGGATTCTGCGGAGGATTTACCACCTTCTCTACTTTTGCCAATGAGAACATGACCTTGCTAAGAGATGGAAATTTTTTTTATTTCGCGCTTTACACCGGCTTGAGCGTTTTTCTGGGCTTGGTAGCTGTATTTTTTGGGAATGCACTCACTAAACTACTCTAGTTATGGAGACAAATTCAGATGCCCGAAGATTAAGGATCTATGTTAGCTCGACTGATAAATTTAAACATACATTGTTGTATGAAACCCTTGTCTTTGCCGCTAAGCGATATGGACTAGCCGGTGCAACCGTACTGAAAGGCGTCATGGGATTTGGATCAAGCAGCGTTGTCCGTTCCACAAGATTTTGGGAGATCACCGAAAAAATGCCTGTTGTTATTGAGATTGTTGATGAATCATCAAAAATCGAAAGCTTTACACAAAAAATTCTTCCCTGGTTTGATAAAATCAGCACAGGTTGCTTGATTACCAGTGAAAAGGCAGACATTGTCCTATTCAAGCAAGGAACGAAGAAGAGAGGATTTCTCCGGTTCTAAAATCTTCCTCCTACCGTTAAAAAATCACAAAGGTAGCCTGGTATCAAAACCTGACTGCTGTTTCCACGTAAAAAGTTCATATCGTCAACAGACATTATGAACAGAAAATTTATATTTCAATCCATGGTATTTTTGCTGGGTCAGGTTCTCTTCTTAACCAGCACAGGTTTTTCAACCGGATCGTTTCCATCACTACCCCGGCAGGGTACTTTAACCACTTCCTTAAAACAAAACAAAATGGACAATACAAACGATAAAAAGTCGGGTAATCCCTATTATTCAAGAACGGACCAGACTAAATTGAACGTTTCTGATGCTGAGTGGAAACGGGTGCTGCCGCATGATTTGTATGAAGTTTCCCGCAACAAAGCGACCGAACGCTCTTTTACCGGAAAATACTGGGACTTTACCGGGAAGGGAACCTATTACTGCGCCGCTTGTGGCTTGCGATTGTTCCGGTCGGATGCGAAATTTGCCAGTGAATGTGGTTGGCCTAGTTTCTTCGAACAAATTGATTCAAAGAGTGTTACGTTTCATGAGGATAATAGTTACGGCATGCATAGAACGGAAGCCCTGTGCGGTCGCTGTGGCGGTCATTTGGGACATCTTTTCAATGATGGTCCGGAACCAACCGGGAAGCGCTATTGCATGAATTCTGTTGCACTTGAATTTGAGCCCGATGCGGTTGCAATGGCAGCGACTCAGGTGGCTAAAAGAGATACAATTACCCTGGGCGGTGGTTGTTTTTGGTGCATCGAAGCCATTTACAAAAGTTTAAAGGGGGTTGAGAAGGTAACTTCAGGCTATGCCGGAGGTCATTTGGCCCATCCTTCCTACCGGGAAGTTTGTAGTGGAGAAACTGGTCATGCTGAAGTGGTACAGATTGTTTATGATCCTCATCAGACCTCCTGCGAGGAAATTCTGAAAGTGTTCTTTACGGTACATGATCCGACCACACTCAACAGGCAGGGAGCGGATGTTGGTACCCAGTACAGGTCGGTTATTTTCTTTCACAACAAATCGCAGCAGGAGGTTGCCCGTATTCTGATCGATGCCCTCAACAAAGCCAAGGTCTATGACCATCCGATCGTTACCAAAGTTGAACCTGAGACAAAATTCTGGGTGGCTGAAGATTACCATCAGGAGTACTACCGGCTGCACAAGAGTGAACCCTATTGCCGTACCGTGATTCAACCCAAAGTAGAGAAGTTCGGGAAGGTGTTTAAGGATCGGATTAAAAATTGATGTGGTGATGTGGTGATGTGTGGATATGCTAATGTGATGATTGGCTGATTGGTAATGTGGAAATTGGAAAATGTGGAAATGTGAAAATGGGAGGAAGGCAGAAGGAGCCCGGTCATCTTTAATTTTTAATTTGTAATTTTATATCAACTTGTTTGTCTTATCATAAAGTTATCCATAGCTGCTTGATCCTGTTGTTGGTTAACTATTAAAAATGTAAGCGATGGATGCTCAAAGTGTGGACATGTTTTTGATGGCCAATTCCAAGTATTTGGAAGGTCATCAGATGTTTCAAATCAGGGAACGTTTGTTGACCCTGGATGAGCCTCAGTGGAGAATGCTGCAATTTATGCAGTTCGATGATCCTGTCATTATTCTGATAGTCTCGCTAGTAACAGGCCCTTTGGCGGTCGACCGGTTTATGCTGGGTGACATTGGTTTGGGTGTTATCAAGTTGATCACTTGCGGCGGATTTGGTATCTGGATGTTGGTCGACTGGGTCATGATCATGGGTATTACCCGCAGGAAGAATACGGAAAAACTGATGATGGCTATTTATTAATGCCGCTGACACGCAATCGTCTCAATCTTTTTTTGTCGCTGGCCTGCGTTGTCGGATATGGTTGGTTGGCTTTGGTTAGCCGGTTGAAACCGGAAGAGGTTGGCAATAAATATGATGTTTGCCTGATCAGGCATTTTGCTCATATTCCCTGTCCTTCTTGTGGTTCGACTCGATCGGTCATATCGCTGATGCATGGGGATCTGGCCGGCGGTCTTTATTGGAATCCGCTGGGCTTTGTAATTTTTGCGGCACTGATTGTCACCCCCTTTTGGATCAGCTATGACCTTATTTTAAAGAAAGATAGCCTGTTTCGTTTTTTTGGATTTTTCGAAAATACATTGAGAAAAAAATGGGTAGCAATTCCAGCCATTGGATTGATTTTGCTCAATTGGGCTTGGAATGTGGTGAAAGGAGTCTGAATTTGGATTACCAGGATTGGTGGATGATAGGATTCTTAAAATGGAGCACCAGACTTAAGGTTTTTGAGAAGA
>JAVHPO010000392.1:0-1605 GCA_036170635.1 Prolixibacteraceae bacterium
CGATGTTGATGAAGGGGCTGTTGTAAGATCCTCCCAGGTTGTATTCTTGGGATCTGAAGAGGGAAATAACCGAAGCAACTCGCCTTTAAAAACCAGATAAGAAACATTGAGCCTGTCGTCCACTTTGATGATGGCATTGTCGAATGTTCCGCGCTGGGAAGGCTGCTTTGCATAGGCTTCACTCACCTCTTTCATCATTTTGTAGTTGCCCTTGGCATCGAAGAAGTCTGCAAATGAGGCCTTCCCGGAAGATATTCCGAGCAACTGTTCAATTTTGCTTTCAGATATGGTGATCATCGGGACTTTTTGCCACTCTTCAGGATAGGTGACCATGCTTAGTACCGCCTGCTCGGGCGATAAACCGTTCAGGCTCTCCTGACGCGAAATCTTCATCACCACTTCGTAAGCCAGGGTGCTGAAGGGTTTGACCCTGCCATCATGCCCCTGGACCATCACACCGGCAAACTCGCTGGCTGCCTCTTTGGAAACTTCGGCCCCACTAACCTGTCCGGCCAATAAAAGCATCGGAAGCAGAAACATGGCAGAAACCGGTTTAGCAGCTTTCTGCATCACCCCATAGAAATGGCTGTTCTTGCTGAATATTGAAAGCAGGATGGCCCCAAACAGGAGTGCGTATCCGATGTATGTCAGGATGGTTCCAGGCATATCCTTGTTAACAGAGAGGATGGTTCCCTTCTCGTCCTGGTCAAAAGAGGATTGATAGAACCTGTAACCCTTGTATTTCATTACATTGTTCATGTAGATCGAGAAGTCCATGTTGATCCCCTTCTCTTTATCGATCAATGTTACCTCACTCCTGTAGGAGGATGGGCTCATGGATCCGGGGTACCTGGTCAACAGAAAATCCTTCAGATGGATGGCAAACGGAAGCGTTTCTGTTTTGGGACCAATCCAAATTTCATAATCAGCACCGTCAAACTGTCCCTTGACCGAAGCTGCGCGGCCATCATCACTGATCAATACCGATGCGAATTCATCCCTGGACCCATCTGACAATTTTATTTTGGCGCCCTTCCCCTGACTTGCCATGGCTGCCATTGGCGATCCGGCCATACCGGCAGACTGAACATTGTGAAGAAAGTCAACGGAGGTAACATCCAGCTTTTTACCGTCTATATCAAAGGTAGCATGGACGGCATCTTTCGAGAAAGGGGTTAACAATACTTTTTGCTCGGCTTCAAAATGCTGGTTCCCTTTCGAGAGTAGCATGTGGAAATATTGATCCGAGGTGATCAATTCGGAGGAGGACTCGCCCTCCCTGATGTGAATGACACCCTCTTCACCGATGTATCTGGTGACACCTGCTCCGATAATCATCAGAATAAATGCAAGATGGAACAGTCCAACTGTCATTTTCTCCTTCCGATACATCTTCTTACGGAAATAAATGACCGCCATGGATACGGATAGGAACACCAGCAACAATTCGAACCACCACGAGCCATAAACGAGGGCTTTGGCTGCTTCAGCTCCATAGGCGCTTTCCACGAAAGTGGCAATCCCCAGTACCATGGCGAAAAAAAGTAAACCAAAACCTGCTGTTGTTATGGAAAATATCATTTTTTTCAATTGATCGATCATAAT
>JAVHPO010000393.1:0-1595 GCA_036170635.1 Prolixibacteraceae bacterium
AAAGGATAAAGGATAAAGGATAAAGGATAAAGGATAAAGGATAAAGGATAAAGTAGAGGTGGCCCTTTGTGGCCACCCCTATCCTCCGCCAATTTAAATTTAAGAACCTAACCGACAACAACATGGGTATTGAAAAATATGTGAGTTCGCCACATGACATCGCCTGGTCACAGGAATCGGTGTTTACCAAACTCTCCAACCTGAAAAATCTGGAGCCGTTTGTTTCGGCCGAAAAGATTGAAGAACTCAACAAGAAAGGGGTCGACACCAAAGGTTTTAAAATGGAGGATTTTGAAGCCACCGAAGACCGTTGCAGTTTCACCATCAGTCCGGTTGGGAATGTTGGGATTGAGATTATTGAGCGCGAACCTTACAAATCCATCAAATTTCAGGGAGAGAAGTCCGTACCATTTCCGGTTACCATGTGGGTACAGCTCGTTAAAATTGATGAAAACAGCTGTAAAATGAGGCTGACACTCCATGCAGAACTCAACATGATGATCAAGATGATGGTGGGCGGATACCTGGAGAAAGGGATTGAAAAGGTAGCTGATATGCTGAGTAAGATCGATTATTCCCCGGAGTAAAAGAAACCTCCTTAAAATAAAACCCTCTCACCTCCCCCATCCGGGTTTCTATTTGCAATTGCCCATCTCCCTCAATACCGATAATCTTTCCTTCAAATTCCGAATTCTGGTCGCTGTAATTGGCCCAAACTCCCTTTCGGTAAAGAAGTTTACCATAGTCGTGCTGAAGGATGAAATAATCGCCCCTGATCAGCGACCGGTATCTGTTATCGAGACAGGTGCACAGTTCGGTCAGCATCTGGGAAAGCTCATACGTTTTGCCTGTCAGATTCTTTAAGGAGACCGGATTTGGTGCATCCGATACAAAAACTTCCTGGTTGATATTCAACCCAATGCCTACGAGCGCCCTCGAAAATTTTCCCCCGGTAATGGCTGTCTCGATCAATATTCCAGCTATTTTTTTGTCATTCACATAGATATCATTGGGCCATTTGACCGATACATCAGAGACAAAACGGGATAAAAAATCGGTCATACCCAGCGAAATTGCCTGCGAAATTGAAAATTGTTGTGAAAGCGCAACGCCTGTTGGATAAAGAACTACCGTGAATGTCAGGTTTAAACCGTCTGCACTTTCCCAGGAGGCCTGGCCCGTTCCCCTACCTGCTTGCTGACATTTAGCAACAAAGAGCGTTCCCTCATTCAGACTTTTTGTCAGCAATTCCTTTGCGGCATAGTTATTGGTCGAATCCACACTGTCCAGGTGTATGATGGTTGATCCTATCATGATTTTACAAAATTTACCCTGTAAAGTTAACGATATTGGAGAAATCCTGCACCAAAAGAGTTTTTTAAGGAATCAGTAAAACAACTATCTTTGTCTCTATAAATCATTCTATGACTCAAAAAGTGAGTGAAAAAGGTCCGTTGGATTTGGTGGATGCCATTGTAGAAGGGATCCGTCGAAAAAAAGGGATTGAAATTGTCAACATCGACCTGTCCGGCGAAGGAGAGGCTGAATGCGACAATTTCATCATCTGCCACGGAAGTTCAAATACACATGTCGAT
>JAVHPO010000394.1:0-8199 GCA_036170635.1 Prolixibacteraceae bacterium
ATTCCGGCAACTTGTCTGGTCCTGTTGTTGGCTAGTTTGATAACAAGGTACTCCTTGAAGAAAATTCGACTTACTTTCATTGATTTCACATCTTTCAAAATAATTTCACTCTCGGCATTCGTTAGAAGTGCAATGACAAGAAAAATCAAGCCGAATATTCCGACAAGTAAACCACTCCATTGTGCGTGAATGTCGTTGTACTTCAGGAAATTCATCAGGTTATAGAGTCCAAAAAGAATCAATAGACCCGAGGATATTAATCTGGAACGCTTCAGATACCTGGCATTGTCCGTAATTAAAATTTTATCTTCTTCAAATACTAGTTTACCCTTTTTGAGTTCGAAAGTGTTGTTCATCATGGTTTTTGTTTGCTTTGATTGGCTATTTGTGCAATAAAATTACTTAAAATCTTTTACTGCATTCACAAATGCCTGAAGGTTTTCCGTTGGCACATTTTGGGGAATCCCACCACCGCACGACCAGACGATCCGGTTGTGATCACTTGTATTTCTCATCATTGTCTGGGTTGCAGTATAGACCTCCTGCGGTTTACCGGCAGCCAGCACATCGCGGGGTGGCAGATTGCCAATCAAGGCAACCTCCGCTCCGGCAAGTTCCCTGATCTGGTTGATTGGATGATCAAAGGCGAAATTGAAGAGGTTGACTCCCATCTCCTGCAGGAAAGGGGCACAGGTTAACCCAAAAGCATCGTTGTGGAAGAAGCCGATTTTTGATTCAATGGCACCGAAACACCGTTTGATATAAGGCACCACAAATTCCCTGCACTCATCTTCCCCGACAAAACCAACGATATCGTCCAGCAAAAGAACCCCTTCGATGGAAGGGAAGCAGGCTTTCTGGTAACGCACCCAATCTTCAATAAATCTGGTGATTTTCTCCATTAGTTGATGCGCCTTATCCGGATTCAATGCCAAAAGAAGCATGAATTCAGAGGTGCCCATTAAAAAAGTGGCGATGTTCAGCGGACCGCGGGTAACAGCGAATTTGATTTGATGGCCTTTCTCATTGATAGCCGGTTCCATCAGCCTCAGCCTGTTGATCATGAAAGGGAGCAAGCCATCGCTGGTCACATTGGGTTGAGGCAACCGGTTGATGTCTTCATCTGTATGGATAACCCTCTCGGCATGAGGAAGATTTGATTCATACCAGACCGACCTTGCCCCGAATGCAGAAGGTTCCGTGCACATGCCATATTCTGACCAGAATCCCGGCAGGAAAGTTATCTCCGGAAACAGATTAATGGCTTTCAAATTGGTTTTCAGCCAAATATCATCCGACGAATAGTAATCAAGCGTTGAAATACCTGCCCAACCCGGGAGCCACGGACTGTCTATTATAAATCCTATCGCCTTTTTATCGGTACTTCTACCCTCAACCACAGCCAGCAAAGCTTCCCACTGTTTATCTGTCATTACAATTTTATTTGTTCAAATATAACTTTTAAGCGCCATTTTATGCATGCGCCGATGAGATAAAAGTCTTATGATCTGTCATTATTCTGCTCAATTTTTGAAATACCCTTCGGCATTTTTGGAAAATATTTTATCGACGACCTCTTTGGGCAATTGTAGTCCCTTCAGTTTCGTGTCGGGCATATCTTTGAAAACCATGGTCGAATCTGTGGCCAGATAGGTCCAGTGATCCAACCAGGTTCTTTTCATCCCTCCACAAACAGATGCATAATTGGTACTCTTTTCATTGACAGACATATCTGTTCCGTATATGATCCGATCCTGGTATTTAATCAGGAAATTCCTCACCTTCTCCCTGTCTTTGAAAGATTGGTACTCCAAATGGCTGATTCTTGCGGCAAGATCCGCCTTTAGCTGAGGATAGCGGTCGAAACTTTTGGACAACTCCTCCACACTCCACTCCTCACTGGCCAGATGCGCGCCAACAAATTCAATCCCGGGATGTTTTTGGAGCAGATTGTTGCGCGCATTGATCTGCTCTTCGTAAGAAGGAGACTCCGGATGCAAAAACATATGGTATTGTGGATGATCACGGTAGTATCGCTTATCGTTGGGTGTAGTCATCTGATCCACCGGTAGCCAGCAGTTCTTTGGCTCACCCAGATGAGCAAGCAATGGGATCCGATGTTTTTCAAGGTAGTTGAAAACCGAATCAAACTTCACATCGTCAACCATGACGAATTTGCCGGAACTGTTCTTCAAAGACATGCCAATATTTTTCCAGACTTTGATACCCGAAGCGCCACCTTTCATGCATTGCTCAATGCGGTCAATAGTCTCTTTTCCAAATCCTGAAGTTCCAAAATTGTCTACCGTGAAGGTTCCGAAAAATGCAAACTTACCAGGAGACTGCTGTCTGATAACAGAGCTAATTTCAAGTTGCTTGTTAATTGAAGTCCCGGCATCTACATTTGGCGATATGATCCTGAAATTCAATGAATCTGCAAATTTAAGGAAGCTGACATCACTTGAGTTGTAGTGAAAGTGCCCGTCAATTTTAGGAACACGTTGAAAATCAGAAACATTGTAGTACTGCATCTTCCCGGTAGTTGCAGCGGATTTGTTTTGAAAACTATAAAAAGCTATAAAAGCGATGCACAACAGGAGTGAAAAGGCCCATAATCCATTTGGCAAATCGAAGAACAGATTTTTTGGCTTTCTCATATACGAACTTGGTATCGTGCTTATAAAATTACGAAAAATACTCAAACCTGACAGGTTTTGGAAACCTGTCAGGTTTGAAATATGCAAATTTTTTTGTAACTTACATAGACTAAATCAACTTACTGTGAAAAAGACCGAAAAATTAGCATTTGGCAGTTATTGGCTGGTTCGATAATGTGGCGAATTTCAAATTCCAGCATAATCAAAAAATTGAAGTCGAACAAATTGAAGGATGGTTACTCCAGACCTGACAGGTTTCCAAAACCTGTCAGGTCTGATATATTTTTTTTACTAAATTTACCCTACCAAATCAATCAACTATTACAAACTATTCAACATTTAAAATCATGCAAAATAAAGGAGTTGTCCGTCTTGGAATCAACATGGAGTTCGTGCGCCACCATGATATGTCCTTTGCCAATGGGGTAGCCAAAGCCGCTGAAATTGGTTACGAGTATATTGAGCCCATGGTTCACCTTGGCAGGGAACTACTCAGTGAAGCAGGTTATTTTCATTCCGTATCACTTTTTGATGACCCGTTATGGGTAAAACAGCTGTGCGCCGAACATGGGGTCAAGCTTTCCGGATTATCATCCCATACGCCATTGTGCAAACCGGAGATCAGTGTCGAATACCTGAAAATGGCGATCCGCTGGGCTGCCCATGCAGGAGCACCTGTGGTAAATACCGATGAAGGGCCAAAACCATTCTGGACCACCAAAGAACAGGATTACCATCTGATGACCTATACCCTGACAGAAGCCTCCATGGTGGCCGAACGTCATGGTATCCTGATCGGACTGGAACCTCATCAGCAGTACAGCAAGACACCGGATGGACTCGATAGTATTCATGCATTGGTTAACTCTCCGGCCATCGGGATCAATTTTGATACCGGAAACAGTTATCTGGCAGGCGGATCAGATATGTATGAATGGCTTGAACATGTAAAAGACAGACTGGTCCATCTCCATGCAAAAGACATCAGTATGGCACAAAGCGAATTGCAACGCGGAAAGGTAACAGGAACACCTGTTGGTTGCGCCTGCGGGGATGGTGTTGTTGACTGGAAAAGAGTGATTGACATCGTTAAAACATCCGGGAAAGAAATAGTTTTCAGTGTCGAATGTGGTACCATCGAACAGGCAATCCGAAGCTTCGAACATCTTTCCCCATTGCTTTAACTCATTTGTCTCTGATAATTAAACTATTCTACAATGAAAAGAGCCCCTTTAACCATTTTCTTCCTGGCCGTGACGGTATTATTCACCAGTAGTTATGCTGCTCCTGCACAGAACAAGGAAAAAGCAATCAAAATATTGATTTTCAGTGGGTCCAACAACCACGAATGGAAGAAAACAACCCCATTGCTGAACAGGATATTCGACGAAACCAACCTGTTTACGACCCAGGTTACGAATAAACCAGACACCTTGAAATACACCGATCTCAAGAAATTCGACCTTGTGGTAAGTAATGCAAACACATGGCCTGATAACAACACCAGACTCAACAGTCAGTGGGAAGCAGATTTTCTCCGATATGTGAAGGAAGGAGGCGGCGCCCTCTTCTTTCATGCCGGCTCCTCTTCATTCTACGGGTGGGACGACTACCGGAAGATTGGTATCGGCAGATGGGGGAAAGAGACCTTTCACAATGCACCCACGGTTGCCGGATTGTACGGTTTGGACCAGAAACATCCGATTACCAAAGGATTAAAAGGGTTTCAGATCATGGATGAAATTTGGGAAAAAACGGAACTGTTTGCAGGTGCGAAAGCCATCGGTTCGCTAAAAGCCACCAATTCCAAAGACGGACATCCAATTGATGAACCTGCGATCTGGGTGAATCAGACCGGCAAAGGAAGAAGCTTCTTCACCATCCTTGGGCACGATGAGCGTGCGCTGCTTAATTCAGGAATGCGTACGCTTTTGGTCCGTGCAGCTCAATGGTGTGCAGGCAAGGAGGTAACATTTAAGCCACCGGTTGAGATGAGTCTAAACCAAAATCCGGGAAAACCGCAGTACAGCTGGCTGGAATCCGATACCACCTTTACACTGCTCAACCACAAAGAGATTGTCTGGCAATTCAATTACAAGGACCGCTTTCAAAGACCCTATTTCCATCCGCTTACAGTTAACAACACCCTGATTACCTGTGTTTCGCCTCCCGACCACCCATGGCACCTGGGGATGTGGTTCTGCTGGAAATACATCAACCATTTGAACTACTGGGAATACCTAAACGAAAACAGATCTGCCAAAACCGGATACAAATCAGAGGGTTCCACAGAAATAATGAATTCCAGGATAGTCCGTAACCTGGATTTTACCTGTGATATCCAATTAAATATCAACTACCATCCGCTCAAAGGGGAGACGGTCATGTCGGAAGAACGCAATTACCATGTCTCAGCCCCTGATAATGAGGGAAATTACTTTATTGACGAAGATCATCTCTTCAAGGTACTGGCTGACAGCATCGTCCTCGACCGCACACCTCCTGCCATCAGGGGTGGAAGAATCCAGGGCGGTTATGCCGGTATTTCTATCCGGTTTAACCAGGATTTTACCTCGCCGGTATTCAAATCATCGGGAGATACACTTCAATGCAAGAAATGCGATTGGCAATATTATGGATTCACCAGCCTGACCGGTAAAAAGGTCGGGATTAAAATCGAACAGGATACTCAATACCGATCATCCACAAGCAGTTGGTACATCATCAACGATCCACTCATCCCTTTCTACTACTTTAGTCCTGCCGTGATTTTTGACCGGCCGGTGGTTTTGAAAAAAGGGACAAACTGGCGGTTGAAGTATCGGATACAAATGATCGAGGGGGAAGTAAAGTAAAAACTACAAAACTATTAACTATGGAAACAAACGAAAAAAACACAAAACTCACCCGCCGTTCTTTCCTGGGGACCTCCGGTAAAATAGCGCTGGGGACTACCCTTTTGCCTACCGTATTAACCTCCTGCTCCAACCACAAAGGGGCCAACGACCGGTTGGTCATTGGTCATATCGGCGTTGGATCGAGAGGTACCGACGAATTGATGAACTATTTTGTCCCCTTGCGGGAAGCCCTGAACATAGCCTTCTGCGATACATTCAAAGATCGCCGCGAAAGCGCCGCGCAACGAATCAACCAGTTTTACAAGGAGAACAATTTTACAACCAAGGAGTGTAAAACCTACCTTGAGATGGATGAGCTGCTGGCCCGGAAAGATATTGATGCGGTCCATATCACCACACCCGATCACTGGCATGTGCTGGCTGCTATCAAAGCCGCCAGGGCGGGAAAACATATCATGCTGGCCAAGCCACTTGGACTGAGTTATCCTCAAAACCTGGTTCTGGCAAAAGAGTTGAAATCAAATAAGGTGAAATTTCATTACGGGACCCAGCAACGTACCCTTGCCCACATGCAAATGGGTTACGACATGATCAGGGAGGGATTGATTGGGGAAATTGAACGTGTGGATGTGTGGGCACCTGGCAAGAATGATGTTCCATCGCCGGTTTGCAACGAAGTTCCGGTGCCTGCCGGTTTCGATTTTGACCGCTGGACCGGTCCGGCACCGATGAGGCCTTACTGTCCCGACCGTGTCACCAACAACAGCTCCTGGTTCAACAACGATTACAGCATCGGATTTTTAGGTGGCTGGGGAGCGCATCCGTTAGACATCATGGTTTGGATTCTAAAAGATAAAGTTTCAGGTAATTACAGCTGTGAAGGAACCGGCCAGTTCTGGCCCGCCGGGGGATTGTACAACAACATCCTCTCCTGGGACCTGAACCTGAATTACCAAAGCGGACTGAAGGTTCACTTTATCAGCCAGGATATCGCCTCCAATTCCATTCTGAAAGACAAAACTGTCAAGGAATCGAATGGAACCACATTTTTTGGAAGCAAAGGTTGGATATCCCTAAGCAGATCCTCCGTAGAGTCCAATATTCCGGAACTGAACCAAAAGCTCAACAGCGTTCCCAAACAGGACAACGGCAGGGTAAAAGGCGAAAACAATACCATGGGAAGCAGGTTTATTTCAGTTGTCAGGGGGAAAGAACCGGAACTCTGTCCGCTTGATGAAGCCATTATGTCAGATACCATCAGTCACATGGGGGATATCGCCATCCGCACCGGTCGAAAGGTTACCTGGGATCCGATCAAAGGCGAAGTTGTTGGGGATCTGGAAGCAAATAAATTGTATATCAGAGAGATGAGGACTCCGTATACCGTTTAAACCTTCAAGGTTTTAATTACGGGCCTTCGTGTCATCAAACTCCCCTTCCCACCGGGCTATCACGGCAGTGCCGAGGCAGTTTCCAATGACATTGACTCCGGTCCTGGCCATATCCAGCAGAACATCGATACCGAGAATGATCATCACCGGCGCAACCGGAAGTCCAAATGTCGTTACTGTTCCCAAAAGGATGACAAAGGATGCCCTGGAAACCCCAGCTACCCCTTTGCTCGTTAGCATGAGGGTTAGTGCAATCGCAAATTGTTCACCGATAGGCATATCGATTCCGGCAGCCTGTGCGACAAAGATGGCTGCCAGTGAAAGATAGAGCGTCGACCCATCCAGATTGAAACTGTATCCCGTTGGGATCACGAAAGAGACAATTTTTCGGGGTACCCCAAAAGCCTCCATCGATTCCATCGCGGATGGCAGGGCAGATTCGGAATTGGCTGTTGCAAAGGCGATTGAGGCTGGTTTTGAAACCGCTTCCATAAATTTGAAAACAGGGATTCTGAAAAGCAGCGCCACCGGCAGCAATACCAGCAATAAAAATGCGATGAGCGCGACATACAAAGTTGCCAGCAATTTTAGTAAAGTAAAGAGTACATCGGTGCCCATGTGACCAATCGTGAAAGCGATGGATGCAAAGACTGCCACCGGCGCAAAATACATGACGATGCCGGTAAATTTAAACATCACCTCCGTCAGACTTGCGGTCAGTTTCAACATGGGTGATTTGTATTTTTCATTCATCATGGAGAGGGCGATTCCAAAGATGATGCTGAAGATGACGATCTGCAAAATATTGCCCTCGGCAATGGCTTTTGCAATGTTTTCGGGGAAAATATGGAGAATAAATTCCTGGGTAGTCTGCATTTTGGGAACAGCGGCAGGAAGATTGCCTGTCATAGCGGAAAGATTGATCCCCACACCAGCCTTGGAGATATTGATGGCCAGCAAACCGATGAAAAGCGCCAAAGTCGAGGCAATTTCGAAATAAAGCAGCGATTTCCACCCCATCCTTCCAACTTGCTTCAGATCCGTATGACCGGCGATACCATTCACCAGGGTAGCAAACAACAGCGGTGCAATGATGGTTTTGATCATCCGCAGGAATATTTCGCTCAGGAATTGAAGTCCTCCGGCGGTTTGCGGAAAATCATAGCCGAATTCCGCACCGGCCACCAAACTAAATAATATCCATACCGTGAGTGATTTTTTTTGCCAGGCAACAATGCCAAAAGCCAGAATCGATAAAATTCTAAAGGCTGTCAAAAGCTGGGCGCTTAGATC
>JAVHPO010000395.1:0-8135 GCA_036170635.1 Prolixibacteraceae bacterium
TATGGCAAGAATGAAAATCTTGAATCCTAACCCTTAGATGAACAGACCATCTGAAACGCCCCTGTTTGGGGTCGTAAAAGTAATGTTTTTTTTCTTACGACACAATTTTGGCTCAAAAATATGTGGCCAATTGTGTTGGTAGTCTGTAGGGGATTCGAACCCCTATGGCAAGAATGAAAATCTTGAATCCTAACCCTTAGATGAACAGACCATCTGAAGCGCCCCCTTCTATTAAAAGAGCAAAAACGAACGAAAACCACCCACTAATTGCTGATCAATCAGTCTCAATTTTCGCGATGCAAAGGAAAGATTTATTTTCCAAAAAGACAATAGCAAAAAACATATTGATAATGATTCAAATGTCTGAATGCAAACGATTGAAAATCCTATTCCCAATAAAATTTATCACCCTACCAATTTAGTTGATTATTGAGGATGCTACCTTTAATCCCCTATAAATTGTAATAAATGATCGGATTTTTATTGCCGGAAAATTCGTCTTACCTTTACCTGAAATTTATTTTTTATATCTTTAATCCAAAACCCAGACTAGGTTTGATAGGCTTAATCAATTTTGGTTATACGGAGAATATTGTTGAGTTTATGTAATTCCATCACCTAATAGGTAATTACCTCATAAGATCGCTTATGTTTAAATTTTTAGGATTATTGTTGTGTCTCGTTTTGCCAGCAGGACTGGTTAATTCACAGTCCATTCCATCTCCGTCTGTCATCGACCGGTTGTATCCTTCGCTTTCCATTAAAGTGAGCGGGTTTGTAGGTGACAAACTGGATGCCTCCTGGCAAAACCGTATCCTGGCACAAGATGTTGACCGTTTGGTAGCCCCGTTTAGGAACCGGACTGAAACAAGTTGCTGGCAAAGTGAGTTTTGGGGAAAATGGTTCACATCCGCGGTACTGGCTTACCGTTATAAACCGGAGCCGCAACTTAAAAAAGTGCTGAACAAAGCGGTAGATGGACTGCTATCCACCCAAACACCTGACGGTTACATCGGTAATTATGCTGACAATAAACACCTTGCAGCCTGGGATATCTGGGGACGCAAATATTGCATGTTGGGATTGCTCGCCTATTATGACCTGACCAAAGAGCAAAAAGCGCTGAAAGCTGCCTGTAAAGTGGCCGATCACCTGATAAAAGAGCTAAAAGAACGTAATCTCCTCATTGTTAAAATGGGAAACCACCGGGGCATGGCGGCATCTTCGGTACTCGAACCAATTTGCCTTCTTTATTCTCGCACCGGAGATAAAAGATACCTGGATTTTGCCGAAGAAATTGTCCGGCAATGGGAAACCCCGGAAGGCCCACAGCTAATTTCGAAATCGGGTATCGATGTATCGAAACGTTTCCCCAAACCAAAAGGCAGCTGGTACGGTTGGGAACAGGGACAAAAGGCCTATGAAATGATGTCGTGTTATGAAGGTTTGCTGGAACTGTATCGCATTACGGGTAAAAATAATTACAAAAATGCGGTTGAAAAAACCTGGGAAAATATTCGTGATACGGAGATCAATATTGCCGGATCTGGCTCATCCATGGAAACCTGGTTTGAAGGGAATAAGTTGCAAACACTGCCAATAACCCATTATCAGGAAACCTGTGTTACCGCTACCTGGATTAAGCTTTCACAGCAATTGCTTCGTCTGACCGGTGAAGCAAAATATGCGGATGCAATCGAGCAGGCTTTTTACAATGCATTGCTGGGAGCCATGAAACCCGATGGCTCAGATTGGGCGAAATACACCCCACTGTCTGGGCAGCGACTGGAAGGAAGCGAACAATGCGGCATGGGACTGAACTGTTGCGTGGCCAGTGGTCCACGCGGATTGTTTACCTTTCCGCTAACTTCGGTAATGTCGACAAAAGAAGGGCTGCAGGTTAATTTTTTTGCTGCCGGTAGCTATGACTTGCAAACTCCCGGAAAACAGAAAATCGAATTGATCCAGGAGACTGATTACCCGGAAACCGGGAAAATCAGCATGAAAGTTCAACTTCAACATCCGGAGAGCATGTCAATGCGGTTACGTATTCCTCAGTGGAGTAAAAAAACAACACTTGCGGTAAACGGTGAATCCCTCGGCAATATGACCCCTGGAAAGTATGTCAACATTGAACGAATATGGAAATCCGGCGATGCAATCGTTCTGAACCTGGACATGCGCGGAAGGGTGATTTCGCTAGGCGAATTTCCGAAAAATATGGCCATAGTCCACGGCCCCATTGTCTTATCTCGTGATACACGCTTCCCGGGACCGGCAAATGAATCCATCATCAAACCGGTGACCGATAAAGAGGGATTCATCGAGCTCATACCTGTTGAACAAAAAAGTGCGGGTGTATGGATGGAATTCAATGCCGCCTTTATTCCTGAATCGTATGCAGAAGGAGGGAGCAAACCGATTTCGATTATCCTTTGCGACTATGCTTCCGCAGGAAATTCGCAGGAGGGACATTCCTATTTTAGGGTTTGGCTTCCACAACTGATTGATCCGGCAAAATTGCCTTAACCCTCCTATATAACAGTAATTCAGAAATTATGCCTGACAGAGTAACCATAGCCCTGACAATTTCGCTGGTACTTTCATTTTACCAAACTATATCCGCTGCAGAAAAAAAGAACGATTCGAATAAGATTACCGTAGCTGCCTATTATTTTCCTAACTATCACACGGATGATCCTCGCAACATCGTCAATAAAGGTGCCGGATGGTCGGAATGGGAACTGGTAAAGTCTGCTCAGCCAAGGTTTCCCGGACATCATCAACCCAATGTTCCGGCATGGGGATTTGTCGATGAAAAAGATCCTGATGTGATGGCCAAGAAAATAGCTGCTGCGGCAGACAATGGGATCGATTGTTTTATATTCGACTGGTACATGTATGAAGATGGTCCATTTTTGAACCGTTGCATCGATGAAGGTTTTCTGAAAGCTAAAAACTGCGACCGCATCAGATTCGGACTAATGTGGGCCAACCACTCTGAATAAAAACTCAAAAACCACAGACAAACCCTATGAGACAGATAGCGATTGTACTTTTTTTATCATTTTCCCTTCATTTGGAAGCACAGCAAATACTTCCCTTGTATCCGGCAACCATACCCAACAGCAAGCCCTACCTGATGAAAGAAATAAGGATGGATTACAAAGGCCAGTTTCATGGGTTTCGGGGTATCTCTATACCTACCTTGGCGGTCTATCTTCCTGATCAGAAAATAGCCACCGGCGCTGCCGTCATTATTTGTCCGGGCGGAGGATATGGTATGGAGAGTTATCGGCTCGAAGGGACAATCATCGCAGAAACATTTTTACGCAAAGGGATTGCTGCTTTCATCCTGAAATACCGTTTACCAAGCGACTCCATCATGATAGACAAGGCGATAGGCCCGTTGCAGGATGCCCAGCAAGCCATCAAAACTGTTCGTCAGCGTGCCGTCGAATGGAACCTGAATCCGGCGAAAATCGGAATTATGGGATTTTCGGCCGGAGGCCATTTGGCATCTACAGCCGGAACCCATTTCGACAAAGCCTATATCCCCAATGAAGAAATGGTCAGTTTACGACCGGATTTTATGATCCTGATTTATCCTGTTATCAGTATGAGCGATGAATTGACGCACATGGGTTCGCGAAACAGTTTACTTGGAAAATCGCCTGAACCGGAAAGGATAAAGCTATTTTCAAATGAGTTGCATGTGGATGAAAATACGCCGCCAACCTGGCTGACCCATACGGGTGATGATAAGGTAGTAACTGTTGAGAACAGCATTCACTTTTACCAGGAATTGGTTCGAAACAAAGTACCTGTGGAAATGCACCTTTACCCTGCAGGCAACCATGGTTTTGTTTTGCAATTACCCACTGATGAATGGATGCAACCGCTTTTTGACTGGATGAAGAAAAGCGGTTTTATCACTCAACAAGGTTCCATACAATAAAATAAATTACCATGCTAACATCCAGGATTTAAGACCATTGATTTAAGTTTGCAAATGAACTTATATTAAAAAGAGGCAAAAATTTAATTTTTTGTTCCGGTAATTCTCCGTATTTATCTTCGGTGAATACAAAAGCTCTTTTTATATTTGAAAATGTATCCAACAACAGATGAAGGCTTTTTAATCTTCCAGATTTACCACTTTTTACTTCAATGGGTATTATTTCACCCTCTTTTTCAATTAAATAATCTGTTTCAGCGCTACTCCCCCTTACCTCTCTGCTCCAGTAGAACAAATTTTCACTCACTGAAGCGCGGAGTTCCTGTCCTGCAAACTGTTCGGCAAGTTTTCCGTTGTACGCAGCAGCCAGATTTTGTTTTGGTATCATTTTGTCAGAGTAATAACCGCATAAATTTGACAGCAACCCAATATCAAGGAATACTGTCTTGAACTTTTTCTCCGAAATACTGGCTCCAAGAGGTGCCCCGGATGGTGAAGCAGCAACTACTTTGGTAAACAACCGGGCTGTTTCCAATAATTCGAAAGCTTTTTTAATGGTTGGATTTGTATAACTATCATCCAGACCAGCATATTTTATCTGTTCTCCTGTTTTACGGGCAACAGAACTCAAAACCGAATTCAGGCACCTTTTGTCTGAATGTCCTGCATATTTTGAAAAATCCTGTCTTAGCGAGGCAATTAAATCAGTCTGTATATTGATGGCTTCAATAAAACTCCCAGTGTTCACAAATGCTTTAACGCTCTCCGGCATCCCTCCAACAACAAAATATTTATACATTTCAACATTTACCATGTTAATTATTGCATCGGACAACTGATTTTCCGGTTGCATAATTTTTTCGGCCAACAGCTCTTTCCCATTAGCGAGTAAAAATTCTTCAAAAGTCATGGGGTGCATAAACAACATCTGCAACCTCCCTACAGGAAATGATATATCTTTCAATGCAAATTCCAACAGTGAACCCGCTGCAATTAGGTGTAATTCCGGATTTTCCTCATAAAAATAACGCAGTGCCATAATGGCCTTTGGACATTCCTGTATTTCATCAAAAAAGAGGAGGTCGTTACCAGGTAAAATTCTTTTATTCAACACAAGTTCCAGTTCTGCCAAAATTCTTCTGCTATCAAGATTCCGGTCAAAAATGGAATGTAATTCCGGATTTTTTTCAAAATTAATGCAATGCACATTTCCACTAAAATGTGATTTTGCGAATTCCATTACAGAATAAGTTTTACCAACTTGCCTGGCTCCTCTTATTAACAAAGGCTTTCTCATGGAATCAGTTTTCCAATTGACTAGCTTATCTGTTATTATTCGCTTCATAATGCATCCGAATTTAAAATTAAACGGTAAATATACTATATTACATTTAATTAATCAAGGATATATTATTATTCTTCCTTTAATTATTCAAGCATGAGCCCTCTCCGAAAAGCAAAAAAACAAAGAAGGCCACTAAATAATTGGAGAGTCAAAGAAATTTCAATTGTTCAATAAACAATTAGCATGAAGCTTTGGGAAAGGGAGCATTCTACAATCAATCCGCAACTACTCCTGCGCTGCAATCAATATCTCCATAATTTTCTTCCCGGCTGCGGCCACGGAGGTGCCGGGACCGAAGATGGCTACAACACCTGCATCATATAGGTATTGGTAATCCTGTGAAGGAATAACCCCGCCGGCGATGACCATGATATCTTCGCGGCCCAGCTTTTTCATCTCTTCGATAACGGCCGGAATCAGCGTTTTGTGACCCGCTGCCAGCGAGGAGATACCCATGATGTGGACATCGTTCTCCACAGCCTGTTTGGCTGCCTCGGCGGGCGTTTGGAACAGTGGGCCCATGTCGACATCGAATCCCAGGTCGGCATAACCGGTCGCTACCACCTTGGCTCCGCGGTCGTGGCCATCCTGGCCCATCTTGGCAATCATGATCCGTGGTTGCCGGCCCTCTTTCTCTGCAAATTTGTGGACAAGCTCCTTTGCACTGGCAAAGACGCTGTCATTTTTAGCTTCTGATGAATACACGCCTGATATGGTTCTGATGGTTGCTTTGTATCTTCCGACAATTTTCTCGCATGCGGTGGAGATCTCTCCCAGGGTTGCGCGCTTTTGAGCCGCATCGACGGCCAACTCCAGCAGGTTGCCCTTGCCCGACTGCGCGCAAGCCGTGATCGCTGCAAGGGATGCGGCTACCTCGGCTTCGTTGCGGTTGGCCCGCAGCTGGTTCAGCCTTTCGATCTGGGAAAGACGAACGGCGCTGTTGTCAATTTCCAGGATATCGATCGGATCTTCCTTGTCCAACCGATATTTGTTCACACCAATGATGGCCTGCGAAGCCGAGTCTATACGGCCCTGCGTCCGTGCCGCTGCCTCTTCGATGCGCATCTTCGGAACGCCTGTCTCGATGGCCTTCGACATTCCCCCAAGCGCTTCGACCTCTTCGATCAAAGCCCAGGCTTTTTTGAATATTTCATTCGTCAGCGACTCCACGTAATAGGATCCGGCCCATGGATCCAGCGAACGGCAGATTTCAGTCTCCTGCTGAAGGTAGATCTGGGTGTTCCTTGCGATCCTGGCGGAGAAGTCAGTGGGCAGGGCTATTGCCTCGTCCAGGGCGTTGGTATGCAGGGATTGGGTGTGGCCCAGGGCTGCGGCAAGGGCTTCGATGCAGGTGCGTCCGACATTGTTGTACGGATCCTGCTCCGTGAGCGACCAGCCTGAAGTCTGGGAATGGGTGCGCAAGGCCATGGATTTGGCGCTCTTCGGATTAAACTGCTTGACCATCTTGGCCCAGATCATCCTCGCGGCGCGCATCTTGGCAATCTCCATAAAATGGTTCATCCCGACCGCCCAGAAAAAAGAGAGACGGGGGGCAAAAGCGTCAATGTCCAGTCCAGCCTTGATGCCGGTACGGATGTAGTCCAACCCGTCGGCCAGGGTGTAGGCCATCTCGATATCCGCGGTAGCGCCTGCCTCCTGCATGTGGTAGCCCGAAATGGAGATGGAGTTGAATTTTGGCATCTTCTGCGAGGTGAATTCGAAGATATCCGCGATGATTTTCATGGAGAATTCGGGCGGATAGATGTAGGTATTCCGGACCATGAACTCCTTGAGAATATCGTTTTGAATAGTACCTTGAAGCTCTTCGAGTTTGGCGCCCTGCTCCAGCGCGGTAACGATGTAAAAGGCCATGATGGGCAGGACCGCGCCGTTCATCGTCATCGAAACAGACATCTTGTTGAGCGGAATCTGGTCGAACAGGATTTTCATGTCCAGAATAGAATCGATGGCCACTCCGGCTTTCCCAACATCGCCGGTTACCCGTGGATGGTCGGAGTCGTAGCCCCGGTGAGTGGCCAGGTCGAAAGCGACCGACAACCCTTTTTGCCCGGCGGCAAGGTTCCTGCGGTAAAAAGCGTTGGACTCCTCCGCGGTAGAGAAACCGGCATATTGGCGGATCGTCCATGGGTGCATGACATACATGGAGGAGTAGGGTCCCCTGAGGAAGGGCGCCTTTCCGGCTGCGTAATTCAGGTGTTCCATCCCTTCGAGGTCCTCCTTGGTATAGGCCCCTTTCACCGGTATCAGCTCCGGCGTCATCCAGGTGGTTTTTGCCTCAGGCCTCTTACCGGCTACTTTTCTTTCGCCGGCATCCATGCAACCCTTGATCTCTATCGTTCTAAAATTTGGAACCATGATCTATATTTTACTCGTTTCCCACTTTGTGAAACCTTTGTGAAACCTTTGTGCATTCCTTAGAGCCCTTTGTGGTTAAATTTTATGTCTTATTTTTTACCACGAAGGTCACAAAGGATTACACGAAGGCCTCCTTTGAAATTTTAATTTATTCCCAGCATTTTATTGTAGGCAGTCAACGCTTCCAACAGATTGGTTTTGACGTTGATAAAATTCTGAATACCAATTACTTTAAGTTCTTCCATGCAGGCTGGTGCTCCGGCAACCACCATAATGGTGCGGTTGCGCAACTTGGCAAAGAGTTCAGGCGCCAATGCGGCATACTCTTCATCCGAACTGCAAAGAACCACCAGGCTCGCTTTCGCATCCAAAACGGATTGAAATCCCTCAGCGATGGTATCAAATCCATTGTGGTCGACCACTTCATATCCGGCTGCCGCGAAGAAATTGCAGGCA
>JAVHPO010000396.1:0-1572 GCA_036170635.1 Prolixibacteraceae bacterium
CTCTGGGCTACTTACTACGGAGGAACGGATTTGGAATATGGTTACAGCGTAGCCACCGATGCTTCGGGAAATGTGTATCTCGCAGGACAGACCGACAGCCCTACCGGTATCGCTTCCGGAGGATTTCAGAATACTATAGGGGGTGGGGGAGGTACGGATGCCTTCCTTGTGAAATTTGATCCTAACGGCACCCGTCTTTGGGCTACTTATTACGGGGGTGCGAATAGTGAGTATGTGTTTAGTTTCACTACGTTGTTGGTATTAATCCCACCCCTTCTTTGTGAAGGGAGCGTAGCGACCGGAACAAAGAAGGGGTGGGATTTGATTAAAATAAAACAACTTGCTTTGTAAATTATTAACATCAATAATAAATTTACAAAATGAAACAAGCTTATCACTCCAATGCAACGACAAATGTACATATTCGTTGGGAACTTCAAAAAAGTAATTTGCCGATGAATCAACTGGCAACACAGTACCATGTTTCTGAAAACACCGTCCTCAAATGGAAGGACAGAGAGGAAATGCATGACCGCAGTTCCAGACCGCACACTATTTATTATTCTCTTTCAGATATGGAACAGGAAGTCATTAAATCCGTTCGCAGAAGCACATGGCTGCCGTTGGATGAAATAGTGGAGATAGCTCAACAGATCAAGCCATCGGCATCACACAGCGCAGTGTACAGAACGTTGCGTGTGGCAGGACTGAATAAAGTACCACAGCAAGAGCGGGACAAAGCAAAGAAGTTCAAAGCGTATGAACCCGGTTATCTCCACATAGATGTAACGTATCTGCCCAAGATGGAAGGTGTAAAACACTATTTGTTTGTTGCTATTGACAGAGCTACCCGAACGCTTTTTTACTGGATGTATGAATCTAAAACAGCAGACAATACAAAAGATTTTATGCAGCGGTGCAAAGATTTTTTTCCCTTCAAAATCACTCACATACTCACTGACAACGGACTTGAATTTACCAATAGGTTGCTCGTGTCCAAAAAGGGAGAACGCTGCACCAAGCCTTCCAAAATGGACGAGGTGTGTAAAGCAGAAAATATTGACCACCGGCTTACTCAACCAAGCACTCCGAAAACAAATGGCATGGTGGAACGAGCCAATGGCATCATCAAGTCAAACACTATTCTCAGAGAGCAATATGCCTGCAAAGAAGAAATGGAAACAGACCTGATGAAATTCCTGGTCTTTTACCTTCTTTTCAGAAGGCATGGGAGCTTGAAAAAAGAACTCGGAGTGAAAACACCTTTTGAGGCAGTTGAAAAATGGTACGAATTGAAACCAGAACTATTTTTAGAAAATCCTTTGGCGTTCAAAGAAAAGATTCTACATTTGCATCATCAACCTAAACCAAAGCAGGATTGTTTAACCCAACAACCTTGTGAAACTTGACAGATAAGCATTTATATCCACCATTTTGGGCACCATTCCTTCCTTTGAAATATAAACAGTATAGTTATTCTTGGAATCGGTAGTGCTGACCGGGATTTGAAAGGAATATTTTCCTTTTTTACTGGTCGTTACTTTTGCGATTGTAACGCCATCTTTTTTCACC
>JAVHPO010000397.1:0-8048 GCA_036170635.1 Prolixibacteraceae bacterium
CCGATTTTCGGCGGTGAAATAAAAGATGATCTTGCTGCCGTTGAAGAAGCGCTCCACCCTGATCAGCTTCATCTCCAGCTTATGCCGGGCGATGTGGGTCTGACAGGTTTTGAAGGCCTCGGATTCCCTGGTTACCAGGTTTTCGAATGGGATTTTCGAGCCTATCTGGAACCAAAATTTCATTCACCATGTCGAAATTACCTCTGCCGAAACGTTGGGCGTGGAGGATCGTGGTGGATATTACGATCATTCCGGTGCACTCCGTGACATGGTTCAGAACCACCTGATGCAACTGGTCGGACTGATTGCCATGGAACCTCCCGTTGTGATTGAAGCCAATGCCATTCGCAACGAGATGCTGAAGGTGTTTCAATCCATGCGTCCGCTTCTTAAGGAGGATATTGCCACGCACGTCTTTCGGGGACAATACACCCAATCGCACATTGGCAATGAGTTGGTCAAAGGCTACCGCGAAGAAAACGGTGTAGACCCAATGTCAAAGACTGAAACCTTCGTTGCGCTTAAATTTTTCATCGATAATTTCCGCTGGGCAGGTGTCCCTTTCTACATCCGTACAGGTAAAAAATTGCCAACCCGGGTAACTGAGGTTGTTATCTATTTTAAAACCACTCAGCATCACCTCTTCCAATACGAATCAGTCAATGAACCTGTTAACAATCAGCTGGTACTTCGCATTCAGCCGGATGAAGGGGTTTTGTTAAAATTGGGAATGAAAGTTCCGGGCGCTGGTTTTAGGGTTCAGACCATGAACATGGATTTCCATTACAAGGAGCTTTCCGACAGTTATTTGCCATCGGCCTACAGCCGGTTGCTGCTGGATTGCATGCATGGGGACGCTACCCTCTATTCGCGAAGCGATGCCGTCGAAAAAGCGTGGGAATATGTTCAGCCCATTCTGGATGGATGGCAGAACAACCCCGACATTCCTATTTACGGCTATCCTGCCGGTACCTGGGGACCGGAAACTGTTGACCGGCTTGTTGAAAACAGTATATGGCGCAGACCCTGCAAGAATTTGGCCCACGATGGCGAGTATTGCGAATTGTAGGCAAAAGAAAATTAAAAATTACAGATTAAAAATTAAAAATTGTCACCATACTGACCATCCGTGTTTTATATTGAACATGAAAAGAGAACTGCAAATATTTCCAAATCCTGAGGCTTTGGCCGAACAGGTTAGTGCGTTGCTGATGAATTGGATAGAATCTTCTTCTAACAGTAAATTTCACATGGCAATTTCAGGAGGATCGACGCCCAACCTGCTGTTTTCCGCTTTGGCCAACAACTATTCTGGTTCCCATCTCTGGCAGAAAACACACTTCTGGTGGGTGGATGAGCGGATGGTTCCTCCAAATGATCCGGAAAGCAATTTTGGGGTAGCTGACCAAATGCTTTTATCCAAAATCACTATTCCTGAAACCAACATCCACCGAATTTTGGGTGAGCAGATACCTTACCAGGAAGCTGAAAACTATTCAAGACAGATCCGGGAAACGGTTGCGATGAAGGATGGATGGCCCCGCTTCGACCTGATATTTCTGGGCATTGGAGACGATGGGCATACCGCCTCCATCTTTCCAAATCAGATGGAACTGCTGCAATCGGATCGAATTTGTGAAGTTGCCACCCACCCCGTCACTTTTCAGCAAAGAGTAACCCTGACTGGCAGGGCCATTAACAGTGCTGATAAAATCTGTGTCCTGGTCACCGGAGCGAACAAGGCTGAACGGATGTCGGAGATATGGTCGGAAGGTGAAAAAGGAAAAAAATTGCCGGCCGGCCGGATAGATCCAACTGAAGGTCAATCAATTTGGTTTGCAGATGAAAAGGCAGCCGCATCTATTCGGTGATTGCGCACCCGAAACTTTAGAAATAACCTGACGTAGAATATTTTGAATGATGATTTGCATGTTTTGATCTAATTAATTTACTTTTGTACAACCTTGACAAGCGTAAGATCATCCTTCTGAATTTATAACAATCTGATAAGTTGAATACAATATCCTCCTATGCCCAAAAATAGAAAAGCCGGACACCTGATCATGTTCGCGGTGACCCTAATTTTTGGGATCAATATTCCGCTCTCAAAATCTTTGCTCCCCCTATGGATCTCACCCGAAGGCCTCACCTTGTCGAGGATACTCTTTGGCGCAGCAATTTTCTGGATCGCTTCACTTTTCGTACCGCATGAAAAAGTAACCTTCCAAGAACATCGCTTTTTTTTAATCGGTTCCCTGGTCGGAGTAGTTTTTAACCAGGGGCTTTTCATTACCGGTTTGAACATGACCTCCCCTATCGATGCCTCCATTATTATTACATGTGGCCCACTTTTCGCGATGATTTTTGCTGCCTTCCTGCTGAAAGAACCCATCACCCTGTTAAAAGTCGCAGGTGTCCTGGTAGGGGCATCGGGTGCCATTCTGTTGGTTTATAACGGACATCATGCATCAACAACACATGCCAGCAATCTTGTTGGTAACCTGATGGTATTCGGCAGTTCCGTTATCTATGCTTTTTACCTGGTTTTCACCAAACCCCTGACACTCCGATATTCTCCCATCACGATGATGAAATGGATGTTTTTGTATGCCTCGATTTTTGTCTCCCCATTTTATTACAGACAAGTTTTATCGGCTCCTGTCTATATACACCCCGAAATGACTGCTTTACTGCAAATGCTTTACACACTGTGCTTTGCAACATTTCTTGCCTATCTTCTGATCCCAATGGCCCAACAGCGAATCCGTCCGACAACCATCAGCATGTACAACAACTTCCAGCCTTTGGTCGCTTCAATTGTCGCAGTTGCTGTCGGAATGGACCATTTCAGTGTCGTTAAAGGACTCTCTGCCCTGCTCATTTTTGCCGGAGTATATCTGGTTACCCGAAGCAAAGCCAGGGCTGAAAACGAGAAAGGGGTTTTGGATGAATGGGAAGCAGAAGAACCGGAAAGGGCAGACAAGAAGAAATAACTAAAGTGGAACTGGTGACAGGACGGGGGGAGACGGGGGGACTTGGGGACTGAGAGACTGGGAGACTGTCGGACTGGGAGACGGGCATTTTCTCAATTTTTTAAAAATCAAACAAAACCCCATTGTTTTCTTTCAATTATAAATTTTATTGCTATTTTTGCGACAGAATATAAGATGACAACAATGATTTCGAACAGTGCTGTTTATTTTTGGTTTTATTATCCCGTCCTTCAACAGGAGATCGGAAAGTAAGGCATTGTTTGAAACAAACGATAACATACAAAGAGGTCTCCCGGGTGGAGGCCTTTTTTTATTAGAGCTATGAGTGATAAGTTATGAGTGATGAGTTAAAAGCTCCTTTTCATAACTCATAACTTATAACTCATGACTTGAAATAACATATGAAATTAACAGTAGTTGGATTGGGTTTGATTGGGGGTTCGATGGCCATCGACCTGAGAAAGAGCAAATT
Source organism: Prolixibacteraceae bacterium (assembly GCA_036170635.1). GTDB lineage: Bacteria > Bacteroidota > Bacteroidia > Bacteroidales > Prolixibacteraceae > CAINVV01. The sequence goes on from JAVHPO010000397.1 coordinate 3,466, forward strand.
TGCAACTGAGATTATCGGTGTGGACAACCAACCGGAACATGCTTCTGAAGCTCAAAAGTTGGGGATCATCGATAGAATAGCCGACTTTGAAACAGGAGTAAAGGCTGCCGATTTGGTTTTGCTTGCACTTCCGGTCGATCAGATCATCGCTTTATTGCCCAGGGTACTCGATCTGATATCCCCTTCCACAACAGTGACGGATGTTGGTTCTGCAAAACGGCAGATTGTCGCATCCATTGCCAACCACTCCTTGCGGGGAAATTTTGTTGCCACGCACCCAATGGCTGGAACAGAAAACAGCGGCCCCTCAGCGGCCATTCCCAAACTTTTCGCCGGTAAGCTGACCATCATTTGCGACCATGAACAGTCGCGTCCCCAACATTTGGCGCTGGTTGAAAAGATGTACCAGTCATTGGGCATGTCGACAGCATACATGAGCAGCGATGAACAGGACCATACCACCGCATTTGTTTCCCACCTGCCGCATGCCGCTGCTTTTGCTCTGGCAAACGCCGTACTTGCCAAAGAGGAACGGAACATCATCTTTGACCTTGCCTCCGGAGGATTTCAATCTACGGTCAGGTTGGCGAAAAGTTCACCTGAGATGTGGGCGCCCATTTTCCGTCAAAACCGGGATTATGTGGTAGAGGCAGTCACTGCATACATTCACCACCTGAAAGAGTTCAAAGAGGCCCTGAAAAATGACAACGGGGAGCAGTTGTTTCAGCTTATTCAGGAGGCGAACAAAATTCGTACCGTCTTGAGCGGTGAAACCACCTCCATGACCAAAAATGAAGAGACAATCGTAAAATTATACACAAAAAAATAAAAACAAAATGGTAACAAATTTGAAAGTTATGCCCATCAGCCACTGGTTGCCGAAAATAGACAACCCACTGCTGATCAGTGGCCCATGTAGCCTGGAATCGGAAGAACAGGCACTCTCAACCGCCCGCGAACTGGCCAAAGACAAACGTGTTTTTGTCTACAGGGGAGGAGTCTGGAAACCCCGCACCAGGCCGGGAATGTTCGAAGGAGTGGGCTCCATCGGATTGGAATGGTTGAAACTTGTGAAACAGGAGACCGGATTAATGACCGGAACAGAAGTAGCCAACGCTCAGCATGTCGAAGAGTGCCTCAAGGCAGGGGTTGATGTGATGTGGATAGGCGCCCGCTCTACCGCCTCTCCATTTGTCGTCCAGGAAATTGCTGATGTGCTGAAAGGTACCGACCAGATCATTATGGTCAAAAATCCGGTTAATCCGGATGTGCAGTTGTGGGTTGGCGCTTTGGAACGATTGAACCAGGCCGGGTTAAAAAACCTTGTCGCGATCCACCGCGGATTCACACCCTTCAGCGAATCCAAGTACCGCAACTTTCCCAATTGGAAAACGGTGATCGAACTGAGGCGACTCCTTCCAAATCTTCCAATCATCTGCGATCCAAGCCATATAGCCGGTAAGAGGGAGTATCTTTTTGAAATTTCGCAGAAAGCATTCGACATCGGCCTTGACGGCCTGATGATCGAATCACACATTGATCCATCTTGTGCATTAAGCGATAAAGATCAGCAGGTTACGCCAGCTGATTTGGCAAAAATCCTGGATAAACTGGTCATCAGGTATGCCAGTTCTGAAGATCCCCAATTCGAGAATAAACTGGAACTTCTACGTGGCCGTATCGATTCCATTGACCATGAGATCATGGAGGTGTTGGCTCAACGGATGGGTATTGTCAGGCAGATTGGCCAATACAAAAAAGAGAACAAGGTTACTGCGCTTCAGATCAACAGATGGGCCCAGATCATGGAAGACAGAAGCCGTCTGGCTGAGAAATTGGATCTTGACAATGCATTTGTGCAAGCCATTTTCCAGTTGATCCACGAAGACTCGGTACGCCAGCAGTCTGAAATCATGGATAAAGACTAGAAATAAGAAGGGGTGACTGGGCGACTAGGAGAGGGGGAGAGTGCTACTCCAGAAGAAACGTGAAACGTAGAAACAGAAGAGAACTTAGCATTTGTGCAACTCTAAGTGCGAAATCCAAGGGTGAAGTGGCAAGCATAACTTGGATTTTTACCCCGAAGGGGTTTAATATGAATAGCCCGGGGTGAGCGACGAAGGAGCGTTACCCCGGGTTATGGAATGCGAGGAGACCACCGTCCGCAGTAGTATTTTGAAAATAGAAATCAGATAGCAGCGGACGGAAGGTAGAAATGTACAAAAAAGAGCAATTTAAATCGTGTGGAAATTATCAGTTGCACAACTGTCCATTTATCTTTTCAATAGCCTTGACAACGGCCGGTTCAATTTTTGAGAGGGGGAGTTCTTCTTTGGCTATGTAGATCATCATGAGGGCTATCCTCTTTTCTGACTGATTGAGCGACTCATACAATTCTGCCTTGTGAAGCCGATAGGATTCACGCATCCTTCTTTTCAGGATATTGCGGTCGACAGCATGCTTAAACAACTTTTTGGGAACAGAAAAACCAGCCTGAGCAGGAGATTCAGATGGGAGTTCGCCGAAAATTTTCCATACAATCCTGAGTGGATAAGACAAAAAACTATTGCCCGAGAGAAACAATTCCCCCATCAATTTCTGACTGCATAACTTTTCATCCTTTCGAAAAGTAAGGGAAACATGTTCTGTCAAATTCCTACTTGTGGTTTTTGTTGAAATCCGAAATGTATTTATCCAGCGCTGATGTCATGGAAGGTGTCTCGGGAAGTGGTGCTTCTATATCGACATTTAATTCTGCATCCCTGACGGCCTTGGCTGTCGCATAACCAAAAGTAGCAATTTTTGTCTCATTTTGCTTGAAATCAGGGAAATTGAAAAACAAAGATTTGATATCAGAAGGACTGAAAAATACAAGAACATCGTAGTTAACATCCTTTAAATCTGATAAATCACTACAAACAGTCCGGTACATGACGGCTGCTTTAAAATTAAGCCCGGCAGAGGTTAGTTTCTCAGGCACCTCGTCCTTATGCATGTCGGAAAGTGGAATCAGGAAACTCTCTTCTTTGTGTTTCATCAACACCTCAAGCAGTTCACTGAACTTTCCCGGGGCATAGAATATCTTACGTTTTCTGTACACAATGTACTTTTGCAAGTAGTGAGCTGTGGCCTCAGAGATACAAAAATATTTCATGGTATCCGGAATAACTACCCTCATCTCCTGAGACATACGGAAAAAATGATCGATTGCCGTGCGACTGTTAAAAATCACAGCTGAAAAATCCAAGATATTTATCCGATCTTTTCTAAAATCTTTCGCCAAAACACCCTCAACATGAATGAAAGGACGAAAATCGATCTTTAAATTGTTCTTTGCAGCCAAATCATTGTAGGGCGAATTTTGAAAATTCGGTTCTGGCTGAGTAACTAATATCTTCTTGATTTTCAATTCTTTACTTTTTAAATAATATAAATTTCTCCCCTAATTATGCTCCGGTTGCCAATTTCACTACCAGAAGGATTGGAAGAATTTCAAGGGCACAAAGGTACAAAATCAAATAGAATATTGAAATACCCTCCCGAATTGCAAAATAGATACTCCTGAAAATTGACATAAGGTAGAAAATCGCAACAAGGGCAGGGACCATGAACATGGCGATGATCCCAAACGCGGGCACCAATGAATGAATTGTTGCCACCGGCAACAAAATCAAACCCATTCCATTGTGGTAAAGCATCATGTTAAAAACAAGTTCACCGGTCGCCTCCTTTTGAGAAAAAATTGATCCTAAAAGTTTATAAAGGAGTATTTTTAACATGAAGTAAGCATTGACGACTGCAAATACTATCAGGAAAAATTCTATTCCACTGGAGCCAACTGTCATTCCGTTGTCTCTCGCAATAAGAAAAATAGGAAATGGCAGGAAAAGGAAGAAAATAATATTCAACCTGAACACGCCAAAATTGTTGCTGTACCCTCTCTCACGATAGAGCCGCGAAGCAGCGCCGTAATTGAAAACGCTTTGAAAAACCTGCACAATGTACTTTGAGAAACCAAATTGCAGGGAGGCAAATATCGTCCAGCCAATCAAAATCAGGAAAAATGTCCAGTCCTGCCCCACTGTTTTAATAGGTTTTCCATCAAATCCATAAGGCTTTCCAGGTTGCTCGACCGCGACTTTTGACACTGCGGTTGAATCGACTGGCACAGGAGTTAGGCTCCAGAAGTTGAGCGTATCACCATCCGCCTGATAAAACCCCGGGTTGCCGGTAAATATATTCACACTCAAATCACGACCAGCGCCATCACCCTGAATTTCAACCGTTTTTATACTATTTGATTTGTATTCCGGCAACGCCTTTTTTTCAACAACCTTTTCAGTTTTTCTGCCTGTGATCTGCTGGTGGTATTGTTCGGCAGCCCTGATGATGGCATCCTGTTCGCGAAGTTGCTGATCATTTTTAGGTGCCACTTTGGTTGCCTGCATCTTCTGATTTTGCGCAGCTACTTTTGGAGTTACCTGTTTGAGTGATTGCGGAGACGCTTTGGCTGTGAGATGGGTGGTTTTTTGTGATGTTGCCTTGGTAGATTGCTGCATTTTTTTGCTGCTTTTCTGAACCAG
>JAVHPO010000398.1:0-8023 GCA_036170635.1 Prolixibacteraceae bacterium
TCAGACATTGCCCTAGTAATTTATTTCATACTTAGCCCCGGATGATAATCTACTTCATGTTTTTGAGGTATGGGGATTCTATACTCCGTCGTATCCATTACGATACGGGAGCTAATATATTGTCTTTTCAGACGATATAAAATGACACGTATGTTATTGGCTGATAGTGGATTATTTATTTGAAAGATCCGCTTTCTTGTTCTGGTTTGTTTTTACGGGCAAATAGGAAATAACACCATTTAATCCAATGAACAAAGATCTGAAATCAGGTCATTTTCATTACCATGGATTCCGATGATTCGGGGTGCTTATGGTACGCGTTTATTATGCTGGTATGTCAAATATAAAATAATATATTATGTAATGTAGAAGATATTGAAATCAACTCCGGAATGAGGAAAAAAATGCCTTTGAAGGATACATAACTTTATAGGAGTCTACTTTAATAAATTCATAATCAATGCGATATATGCATAGTTGATGAAGTATCTCGCCATGTTTAGACTTTTCGTGCTAGCGCTGCTGCCTGCACTGTTTGTTGCGGTTAATTCCGTGGCGCAGACCGGAATTGTCGTTGTGGAAGGTCAACAAAAGAGTCTTGCCGTGGTTCAGCACACGGGTGAATTGTATGCATGGCGAATTTACAACAAGTCAACACTGCAAACGGCTGATCTCGCCACTTCAACGGAAGTTGAGTACGACATTGGCAACACACAGGCAGTTTTACCGGTATTGTGGAAAAAGGAGGGAGACTTTTTCTACACCATAACGGTATTTGGCGCCAGTGGTTGCAAAAACATGAAAGTAGGCTACGTTAAGGTTACTTCTCCACCGGTCTATGCTGTTGCAGGCAAGGATACAGTACTGGGTATTTGCAGTAACTATGTTCTGGACGCATCCAAATCCAAAGGAGAAGGATTGACCTATCGATGGGTAATGATTGACCCGGGCGGAGTCCTGACACCGAACAACACCGTGAAGAGCAACTTGTCGATTTCACCAACCTATTCCGGGCCATTGCCACTAAGCATCCGGATCGTGCTGACTGTGACCAATAAATTTGGCGTATCAGGGAGAGATACGATAGCAGTTAAATTTGGCGCGCCACCGAGTGTTGGAATCATCTATCCGGATACTCCAAATAAGGATGGTTCGATGATGATTGATGGCAATGCCTCAACCGGACAGGGGCTGAAATATCATTGGGCATCTACGAAGGGAGAAATTATTGGTGCTTCGGATAAACCACAGGTACTGATCAGAGGTGCAGGATTTTACTCTTTGGAGGTTACAGATATCTTCGGTTGCAAATCAGTGAAAATGTTCCAATATCCATTTGAACCAAATGAGCTGATCGCCAATGCCGATTACGTCAGAACTTCGTGGGTGGATTCCATTCACATACATGTACTTAACAATGATTTTGATTCAAAGAATGACATCAGCAAGAGAACCCTTTCGATTGTTAAGAAACCAAATTTTGGATTGACACAGATCAAAAAAGATGGATCAATTGTCTATTCACCAAATACCAGAAAGGCATTGGTTGACCAATTTATTTACCAGATTTGTGATTCAGTCGGTCTTTGTGATACGGCCAGGGTAACAATTGACATTTTCGATGGTCCCGTCTGGATTCCTGAGGCGATCTCGCCGAATGGAGATGGGCACAACGAATATTTTGTCATCAGGGGATTGGATGATTATAAAAATTCGAGTCTTATGATTTATACGCGCTCCGGCCTGTTAATTTACAAATCAATGGATTATATGAATGATTGGTCTGGTCATGCGCTCAATTCATCTCTTCCTGATGACACTTTGTTGCCAACCGGAACCTATTATTATGTCCTGCATTTGGGTGGTACCAACCGATACCTCAAAGGATTTGTCTACCTCATGTATTAGCCGGATTCCTATTCGGCCAGGTAGAAAAATCCTTTAATGATTCGATTTGTACCCCCAAGATGAAGAAGATAGTAGTAAGTTCCTGATGGAATAGGTCTGCTATTGCCATTTTGCTTGTATTGCAATCCGTCCCAGTCGTTTTGATAATCGTCATTTTTGTAAATAGTTAATCCATCCCTGCTGAAAATGGTTAGGGAGGATTTTGGATATGACTTCAATCCGCCGATGATAAATTTGTCATTGTGTCCGTCACCGTTTGGTGATATTCCGTGTGGCAAATAGAGTGGTGGATCAATTAAATTGATGGATACCATGGCTGTATCCCGTTGCGAACAGGAATCACTTATCTGATAGAAGAACCTGTCAGAACCTGCCCGGTTGCGGAGAGGTACATAGGTTATCATCCCTGCTTTACCGGGAATTACATCCCCAAATTCGGGTCTTGTCAATATTTTCAAGCTTGAAGGATCAAGATCATTGTTTATATCGTAATCGTTTCTCAATAAATCGATTGTGATGCTCTGCATCCAGTTGGTCGAAACATAATCGTCATTCGCCAATGGAATATGATTGTCAAATATCATGATCTGAAATATTTTACTATTTGAACATCCATTTTGGTTAAAACCAGTTACTTGAAGATAGAATGTGCCGGACTTTTCCCATTTGACACTGACCGATGCATTGCACTTTGTGGAAAGATAGGTCACCTTTGCTGTCTCTCCCCCTTTCAATTGTCCGATGGTTTCCATTATTTTCCAGCAATAGGAGATGCCTGGTTCAGCTTTGATACCAAACTGGCTGGATTCCCCAACAATGAAATGGTTGGTTATCTGAGAAAAAACCGTTTCCTCAAATAGCAGCAAAGGCAATATTACCAAACCAATGCATTTCAACAGGTCAAATTTTAACATCAAATGGTTAAACTCATTGAGCGTGGTATTTCACAGGAAGTCGCAATCAAACATGCAACTTATGGCAGGAAGGATTGTATTGGCGTTCCGGTATTGCTTGTGATGGTCGGACGCGCCAATATGATTTGGGTGGCCACATCATTGGTAAAGCCATCTGCCAGACAATCTGCATAGTGAACATCCTCGTCGCCATCATCTGTGGTACCGTTAAGGGCTAAGGTAACGGGAGTATCAGTTGTTCCCTCATAGTCATTGTTTTTAATGGAAACCTTCAGATAAACAACCACTCCACCTTCGGTCGCGTTGTTGGCCGGAGCAGGAACCTTGTTTGCAGGAGACCAAACATCAGAACTATTGGTAAAAAGGTTGGTTCCGGCAAATGTGGTAGATTCCGACCACTCGATTGATCCAATTGTTTGTTTGGCGGCTAGTCCTGATATTTTTACATAGGGCTTCCAGCCTCCTGAAAAATTAGTGGCTACAACCTTAAAAATCAGTTCATTGATTCCATAATCGTAAATCATCTTCGTTCCGTCAAAGTTTACGGAGGCGATATCTTTTGCACACATCCGGTGCTCAATTGCCAGATTCGATCCGTTCAAGCCAAGATCAGTTGAACCATTAACATTGGTCAGATCCAATGTGAAAGCATTGTAGGGCTCTATTTTGTAGGCCCTTAAATTCATTGCTTCACACGTGGTTCCATTTGTGCCTTTGTAATGTATGACCAGAAAATAGGGTTTTGTTTTTGCGTTCAAAGCTGCCTTTCCGGTCCATTTAATCGAAATGGAATTGGTTCCTGTTGAGGTATCATGGTAACCAGCTCCGGCATCGATAAATTCTTTGGAATTGGGAATGATGCTGGTCGTAATCAGCACCGAGCCGGCAATAAATCCCGGATTATCCGTAACATACCAATCAAAGCTTTGGGGTGTTGTATAGGGTGCGGGGATAGTGACAGAATAGGAGTAGGCCTTTCCCACGATCGGATGCAGCGGAGTGTCAGTGCAGGCTGGCAGTCGTGGAATAGTTTGCGCATGCATGGCAAGGTTAATTCCAATCAACAGGATTAGCAGTATTAAAACGATAAGGTTCAATCTTCTTAAGATTATTCCAAACAAGGGATCTGATTCTTTCATAATTAAAAAATTAATGATTAGTAATAAAATGTATTGTATGTCAATGTGTTATAGCCTTTATCGAACGAGACTTTATAGTGCGTCCTAAAAATCACTAACAATTTCTGGTCGCCTGGAAACAATTACATAGATCTGGTGCCTGAGTGGTTGAGGGGTAAGATTTCCTGCCTCGTCCTCAAGCCAATATATAATCCGACAGGAGGCTTCTCCTGATGGATTATATCTGATGTCAATGTTTTCATGGTGAAGGGCGATTGGCCCAACCATATCATCGAGCATGGTTCCAGCTTCATCCAGCATGGGAGTTTGTGGATCCGTCATGGCGAAAATTCCCCAATGGAGAACGAGGTTGGCATTTGGTGTAATATTGTCTGAAAAATGAGTGGATAAGAGCTCAAACAAAGGACTCTGACAAGGAAACCGGCAATAGTCAATCCGGTGTGGGAAGATGTCGGAGAGTGAGTCATTCCATGCAGCCAGTTCCAAATCCTTCTGGCAAAGGGTTACATTTTGGGTAACCAGGTTAATGAAGCTGGGTGGTATGGTATCTGCAACCGGAGCTACGTAAATCCGCCTGGTAATGGTTGAGGTTTCCGTGCATTGGTTCCCATTTATTGTAGGAAATGAAACCCTGATTTTGTAGATTCCTGAATCTGCAACTGCAATTTTGGTAAAATTCAACTGTTCACCCCGACTTCCCGATAGGGTTGCATCGTCTGCAAGATTTCTCCAGTCATTTGATCCATATTTTTTGATCCATTGATAGGCAAGCGGTGAATTTCCCGAAGTGAGAGCTTTAAACCAGAGGTTCTCTCCCTGGTTTAGGGTATAGGTTGCCACTCCCACCGGCGAAATTCCTGAAATCTGATTCACAGTCAGAGAGGCATTCACTGATGTCACCTGATTGATTTGATCCGAAACCGTTACCTGGTATAAGGTTCCATCAGGAGAATCGGTGGCTGAACCAATATTGTACACAGCGAGTTTTGTCGAATCTTTTGCCCCGAAGGCGCTAAAGTCGGAATCTTGCGGCCTTTTCCTTTTCCACTGGTAATGATTCGGTCCGGTTCCCCCTTCAGCCATGACTGAGAATGTTGCCTTGTTGCCTTTGCAATCGGCCTGATTTTCTGGTTGGACTTTTATGCCCAATATATTGTCAATGATGGGGAAAGCTGATCCACGGTAGTTTTCCAATGCATTTGTTGCATTGATATCCGTTCCTGATAAAGGCTTCAGTAATGGAATAATGGCAAAGCTCATTGCTATGAATCTTAACATGACAGCAAAATTTTGGACATGAGATTTCCTGCTGCCCGAAACAGATCGTTCTGGCAGCCAAAATCAATGGCAAGATTTATAGGAGATTCGGTTCAGATCAGGTGGTAGCTCCCAACATCAATTTGATGTATATGGTCGGGTTGGAAGGTAATTCTATCGGATAGTGGCAAAAGGAACATACCTGTCGAACCAATCTGAATGTTTAGACAAGTTACACAATTTTGAGGAGAAAAAGAAGGGAAAGGGGAAAATTAATTGATGTGCTGATTGGTTGATGTGCTGATTAGCTGATGAACGAACAAATCCAATCATCACCACATCATCACATCATCACATCACCACATCACCACATCACCACATCATCACATCATTGCCGCTTTGCTTCGAAGAATTTTTTGAGTAAGGCCTCACTTTCGTTGGCCAGTAAACCTCCTGAAGTTTCTGTTTTTGGATGCAGGGATTCAGGAGCGAATCTTTGGAATCCTCTCTTTGGATCGGAAGCTCCCCAGACAATTCTGTCGATCTGTGTCCATCCAAGCGCTCCGGCACACATCACGCATGGCTCCAGCGTCACATAAAGGGTGCATCCTGTAAGGTATTTCTCTCCCAGCCAGCCGGTTGCAGAGGTAACCGCCAGCATCTCGGCATGAGCTGTTACATCGGAAAGGGTTTCGGTCTGGTTGTATGCCCGGGCGATGATTTTGTTCTGACAAACAACGACAGCCCCTACCGGGATTTCGCCTTCCCGAAAAGCCTGTTCTGCCTCTGCCAGTGCCCTTTTCATGAAATATTCGTCATCGAACGGATGAATCATCTTTTTGTTTTGTAATTTAGCGACTTGAAAAATTAATCGCTTACAAATGTACAGAAATCATACTTGCGGCGAAATACGCATGGATAATAACGGACAGGAAGTGCTTCTTGCCGGATGGGTTCAAAGAATCAGAAATTTAGGCGGAATGACATTTATTGATCTGCGAGACAGATATGGGTTGACGCAATTGGTTGTGGATGACCAATCTACGGAAGAAGTTAAAAATATAGCCTCAGGATTGGGTCGTGAGTATGTGGTTCAAGCCAGGGGAGTCGTGAGAGAAAGATCCAGTAAAAATTTAAAAATAGCTACAGGAGAAGTTGAACTGCACATTTCGGAATTGAATGTTCTAAACAGCGCGGAAACTCCCCCTTTTACCATCCAGGATGATACCGATGGCGGTGACGAACTTCGGATGAAATACAGGTACCTCGATTTGCGCAGGGAAACCGTTCGTAAGAATCTCGAATTGAGGGCCAAGATGGCTCATGTGGTGCGCAACTACCTCGGTAACAATAGCTTCATCGAAACAGAAACTCCGGTACTCATCAAATCAACTCCGGAAGGAGCAAGAGACTTCGTGGTGCCTTCGCGGATGAATCCCAATCAGTTTTATGCGCTGCCCCAATCTCCCCAGCTATTCAAGCAATTGCTGATGGTTGCCGGGTTCGACAGGTACTACCAGATCGTCAAATGTTTCAGGGATGAAGATTTAAGGGCCGACCGTCAGCCGGAATTTACACAAATCGACTGTGAAATGTCCTATGTGCACCAGGAAGATGTACTGAATATGTTCGAAGGACTTACCAAGCATATATTCAAAGAGCTGAAAGGGTTAGATATCATAGATTTTCCGAGGATGACTTTTGCCGATGCCTTCGAAAAATATGGCAACGACAAACCCGATCTGCGTTTTGGGATGATGATCCACGAAATGACTGATTTGGTGAAAGGGAAAGAGTTCAAACTCTTTGATGAGGCCGAATACATCGGAGGAATCTGTGCGACAGGTTGCGGTGAATATACCCGCAAACAGCTTGATGCGCTTACGGAATATATTAAAAAATCTCAGATTGGCGGCAACGGGTTAATCTATGCCAAGGTCAACAGTGATGGAACGGTAAAATCATCGGTAGATAAATTTTATTCACCCGAAGATTTACAGAAATGGGCTGTTCGTCTGGAAGCAATGCCGGGAGATTTGCTGCTCATAACCTATGGAACCAAAGAAAAAACACTTCCTGTAATATCAGCATTGCGTCTTGAAATGGGGCGTCAGTGCGGATTGATGGACAAAGAAAACTTCAAGCCACTCTGGGTAGTTGATTTTCCATTGCTCGAATGGAACGAAGAGACACAGCGCTTCTTTGCCATGCACCACCCTTTCACTTCTCCCAAACCGGAAGACATAGCATTGCTGGACAGCAATCCTGGTAAGGTAAGGGCTAATGCTTATGACTTGGTTATCAATGGTGTAGAAATTGGCGGGGGATCCGTTCGTATTTTTGACAGTGCGCTGCAAGCCAAGATGTTTAAAATATTGGGCTTTACCAAAGAAGCTGCTGAAGATCAGTTCGGCTTCCTGATGAATGCCTTTAAGTTCGGCGCACCGCCACATGCCGGAATCGCTTTCGGCTTCGACCGGTTGGTCTCCATGTTCGCCGGCCTTGATTCTATCAGGGACGTGATTGCCTTCCCCAAAAATAACTCGGGCAGGGATGTGATGAACGACTCACCATCACCCATCGCGCAGGCGCAACTTGATGAACTGTACCTTAAGCTGGTTAAAACGGAATAGCGAACCATTTTCGATTGGTAGCTACCTGTTTTTTTACGGGTGACGTATAGAACAAGATTTTTACAATGCATGATCCAGTGCCATCGGCATGACCGAACTTGATCCCCCGGGTTTCAACCCATAGGGGTCAAACAGCCTTATGTTTCCTTACAAATTCCGGATCGATGTCCAC
>JAVHPO010000399.1:0-8012 GCA_036170635.1 Prolixibacteraceae bacterium
CGGATCAAGAATATGTATGTTCTCGTCTGAGAGGCTGCGACCAAATTCTTTTTGCAGCACATCTTCAACCGAGTGGATAATAAAATCAACCACTTCCACCGGGGTATAAACAATACCCAGCTGTTCTACCATTTTCGGGAAAGCGGTCTTAAAGAATTTGTCGTACAATTCAATAATGATGCGCTGTTTGCCTTCGGAGTTATCAATACCGGAAGCCTTCATTTTTACAGAATCATAAAATTTCTGAAGAATTTCGGCATCCTTATTTAATGCTTGTGCTTCGAGGAGATCAAGCATATTTTGCATCGAAACCGAAATTGGGTTGCTTTTAACAAACGAATACCCTTCAAACAATGCTTCGAACACTGGTTTGGTGATGATATGTTGCGACAACATCTCCACTGCCTGTTGTTGTGTGATTGAGGGATTAATGTTTTTCCGCAAGCCACCAAGGAATTCATCGAACACTGTTTGGTGAACACTGTCCTCAACAATCAATCGGTTGATGCGTTCAATATGACGTTCCGCAATGCGTGCAACTTCTTTTGCCCACTGTTCCCAATATGGTCTGGATCCTACTTTTTTAACCATCCGGGCAAAAACCACATTTTGTAATTGTTCAAACTGCAAGGCCAATTGTTTGCTGATATCTTTGGCCGTGCCATAAGCAGCCTGATCATCATTGACCTCCCAGGGCGTGCCGTCGCTGTCGAACGAATATTCAGGACGGCCTACCAATATTTGTTGGGGGCGGTATTTGTTGAGTTCAATTTGATTTACTGTTGCATTAAAACGGTCGTCGTGAGCACGCAAGGCATTTAGAACTGTCCAGACAACCTTGTAGCGTTCGTTGTCGTCCAAAGCGCTTGCCGCATCCACATCGGAGGGAACAACAACCGGAATTATGATATAACCGTATTTTTTGCCCGGCGATTTACGCATTACACGGCCAACGGACTGCACCACGTCAACTTGTGAGTTCCGGGCCGATAGAAACAAAACCGCGTCTAAAGATGGCACATCCACCCCCTCACTTAAACAGCGGACATTGGTCAATACCCGGCATTCATTGTCATCGGTGTCAGCTTTTAACCAACCCAGCAATTCATCCCTGTGTGGTGCTGACATGGTTCCATCAATATGTCTCGAACTGAGAGAAACCATCTGTTCCTTTTTATCGGATGGCAATGCATTGATATAGATATCAGTAGCTGTATTAAAGGTTGCCGTAATTTTTCGGGAAACAGCAATGCTTTGGCAAAAAGCAACCGCCCTGCGCATTGGATCAGGATCGCTTTCTTTGATGATACCTTCGTCGCCTAAAATTTGTTTGGAAAGTGCATTGATGCAACCAATGAGTTTTGAAGCATCGTCGGTATTTATTTCACTCTCTTTGTCGGCAATCATTTTTTGCACGGCTGGCGGAACATCTTTGTCGCTAAGGGTAAGAATCAACACTTTGTAATCGGTGAGTAAGTTCTTTGACACAGCTTCGCCAAAACCAATGCGGTATATCTCTTCGCCATACAGTTTCGGATCGTCCATCGAACACAAAACAGCTTCAGCTTGTGCCGCTTTGCTTTTTATGTCATCACTGTACAGTCGGGGCGTGGCCGTCATGTACAATCGTTTTTTTGCTTTGATGAAATCGTTGTCATGGACTTTGGTGAAGGCCGATTCATCTTCGCCGGCTAATGAAACGCCGGTGGTACGGTGCGCTTCATCGCAAATGATCAGGTCGAATATTGGCAAAGATACAATGCCAGACGTAAGGCCTTGCGTCTCTACATTTTGCACCTTTGCAATGACCTCAATGGATTGGTAGGTAGAAAAAACTACCGTCATTCCCGTATTCCCGTTGCGTTCGATTTGCCTGAACTGATGAATGATGTCTTTCACATTGGTAGATGCAGGCAAAGCCAAGTCAACCACGCTGAAACTATCGCTATCATCATTTTTGGTTTTCTTTTTTGATACTTCGGGGTCGGAACAAATACAAACCGCATTGATGGGTTCTTTGGCATAAGTGGTCCATTCACGCAAAGTTTGCCCCAATAAGGCAATGCTTGGGACCAGAAAAAGGATCAAACCTTTTCCGTCGGTTTCCATTTCGGCAATGCGCAGCGAATTGAAGGTTTTTCCTGTGCCGCAAGCCATAATTAACTTACCCCGGCTTTGCGTTTTGAAATGGTCGTGTGCTTTTTCCAATGCTTCTTTTTGATGTGGCCTTAAATCGCGGTCGCCAATGCGGGACTGTTCTCCACGGATGCCTTGGTCTAATTTACCCCAATCAACAGGCGCTTCGATCAGGTCGTACAAGCCCAACCTGACGACTGGCGGATTCTGGTTTTTGATGGCCTCGGTCGCGTTCGGTCCCCATTTGTTGGTAGTCGAAATCCAAAGACGCTGAGAGAAGCTGACGGTTTTAAGTTGTTCGTTTTTAAATTCACGGCTTGATGTTGAAAGGAAACTATCAACTGCAGGTTTGTCAATGACAGAGGTTTCCTGATAGCATTTACATTGAACCGCCCAATAGTCGCCTTCATGTGTCAATGCCACCAAATCAATTCCCGTATCGCCACCGCCCAAATCCAATTTGCCGGGGAACTCATTCCAAAGCCAAACATTTTTAAAGCGATACGCATATTTCGGATCGGTTTGCAAATAAGCCTGCATTAAACGTTCGAAGCGTTCACCCTTATTACGTTCTGAGAAAGCGAATTGACGGTATTTGTTGAGGATGGTCTGGAAGGAAATCGGATTACTCATGGTTTAGGTCGTTTAGCAATCCGCTTCTTTGCCCTAAACCTGAATCCACAAAAAAAGCGTGAACCCCGTCTTACCCGCACCTGAGGCCCTCGGTGGCCCACGCACAATGATAAGTTGAAAGCTCACGCCGTTTTGGCGTGAGCATTTCGCTTACTTATTCTTATTGTGCGGTTCGCTTAAAGAAATTTCCGAGGTTTCAGGTGCGCGAACAATAGCAAAATGCTATGTTAATATTTTAATTTACAGTATTTTATCTCTAATTTTCTTCTTATTTGTCATTATTTATATTAGCCAAATATCCAATTTTATTCTTTGGTTTTAAATTTTGTTTTTTGTCGATATGCAGTTCGGCCAGGGATTGATTGATAAGTTCAATTTGCAAACGGGTATCTTCGTTAATATCGTTATAATCAGTAAAAATTTCTTCGATATAGGCTTTTAGTTGTTTCATCTCTGTTTGAAGTTCCGCCAAACCAGTATTGGGATTTGTAACCTGCGATTGACGTATTTTAACAAAAATGCGCATAATACCTCTGTTGATTTCGATTGCAGTTTTTGAATTCAACACGCTGCTAAGCATTGCTATGCCAAGCTCTGTGAAAGCAAAAGGAGGATATTTAATATTGTAACCTCTGGCTTTGTTCAAGGTCGCAAATTGCGTCCTTGAAAGTACTTCAATTTCATCCTTAGTCAATTGAAACATAAAATCGTTTCCCTCAAATCGTTCCATATTACGACGAACAGCCTCTTTGAGCCTTTTTGTTTCAGTGCCGTAGAGTTCTGCCAGATCGAAATCCAGCAACACCCGCTGACTGCGTATCTCGTATATTTTATTTTGAATAACTTGTAATTCCATCTGAATCACTAATTCTTTTCAGGTTTATGATAGTGCAAATAATAGCTAAATTCTTCGTTAATATGTTGATAATCTATTTATTATCTGTTTCTATTCGATATCTTTGATTTTAATTCACAGTCAAATTAACATCCTGTGGATTTGTAAAGGTACGAAAATAGGGTATTACAGCAAAAGAAATTTCTTTCGGGAATTGCTTCGACTTACGGACAGAGTAGTCGTTTAGAACGATTATTCGCCCATCATTTTCCAGGTTACTATACCAATATTGTCCGGTTTGCCCTTCTCCGCTTTGGAAATGGTACCCTGCATTTTCCCCTTTTTATCGGCTGAGACGGTGATTTTTCGCCACGAAAATTCCCCCTTTTCATAATCAAAAGTTTCACCATCGTCGTCGTAGAGTTGGTAGTTACCCGGCAAAGATCCATAATACCTGATCTCAAGATCTACCTTTTGACCTGCAGCCGGGGCATGCATTACAGCCGGCATCATGGGGACAATTCCGCCATCCCTGACGAATACCGGAATTTTGTCCAAACCGGCAGTTACCTTGATTACTTCGCCATCACCTGCCAGTTTACCGGTGTAAAAGTCGAACCATTTTCCCTTCGGAAGGATCACTGATCGCTCATTTTGCCCTTTGAACAGCGGGGCGACAAGCAGGTATTCGCCTGCCATGTACTGGTCTTTGATCTCTTTGCTGACAGCCTCAAGGTATGGGTTCTCACTCAGGTTGGCGTTTTTGAGTTCAACCGATTGTCTGCCGCCAAAGCCCGGTTCCAGGTTCATGGCCCTGAAGGGTGGAGTGCCTTCGAAGTGGTATTTGGCGAATTCGGAATAGAAATAGGGCATCAGTTGCATCCGAAGCAGTGCGATCGCCTTCACCTCCTTCTCTACTTCAGGAAAGGACCAGGGTTTGGTGCCATCCGACCAGGCGTTGATCATCGCCATGGGCGAAAAGCAGACGGTTTGCATGCGGCGCACCCACTCTTCGCCTGTTTTCGACCCACGCACCTCGGGCGTCCAGAGAACACCGGCAAAGCTGCTGTTGATCAGGGCAGTAATAAAATCCTCGTGACTGTAATAATCGTTGTAAATGACATAGGGAAACGATGAACCTCCGGCGTTGGATGCCCTTACCAGTCCGTAGGTGCGGCTATTCTGCTGACGGTAGAGATCAGTAGTCATCTTTTGCAACAATACACCGTAGGTTTGGCGAAGCTGCTCCGCGCTGTTGCCGGAAGGAAATTTTGCTACATCTGGCCAGAGCCATCGGTCGTATCCGTCGCACTCATCAATTTTGTAACCACTTACTCCAATACTTACCTGGTCTTTCCCCATTTGTCCAACCATAATTTTCTGCGCTTCAGGCATGGTAAGATCGGCAACCGCTCCGCCCCAAACGGTATGCGAACCGGTAAAGGGTCTTATTTGCTGATACATTGGTGATTCAGGTGAGACATAGGGATTCGTCCAGAGGTTGAGCCTTATTCCCATCCCTTTCATGGTTTTCACAAAACCTGCCGGATCGGGGAAGCGCGTTTTGTCCCACTCGAAAGTGCAGGGATAGGATTTGCTCTGCCAGCCGGGTTCCAATCCGATAAAATCGAGCGGATATCCCTTTTCGGCAAAGGCTTTGGCTTCTTCGATAACCTGGTCGGCGGTAAAGAGCGACTTGACCCTTTGCGTGAAACCCAGTCCCCAGCGGGGCGGAAGGCAACCACCCCCATTGAAGAGGTTGAAACGCCTGACAGCATCCAACGGGGTTGGACCGGCAAAAAGGTAAATTTCTGTCCCGGTAGTTGGAACAACCATCTCAACCGCATCGGAATAGGGTTGGGAACTCCATTTTTTGTCGGTGTTCCTGTCGCGGGGATTGGGCGCCTCAGGACTGTCCCGGCGGACAGCTGTACCGGCATAGACGGTGATGTAGCGGGCGCTGTTGACAAAGACACCGTATCCCCGGTCGGAGACATAGAATGGAACCGGGGCATGGGTTCGGCCATTATCGGTTCCGCCATAATGGTCGACATGCAGTTGCAGGATTTTCCCGCGCTGCTGAACGGTCTTAAAATTCAGTCCAAATCCATAAAGTTGTTCCCCTTTCACCAGCGGAAAGCGCAAAAAGGTTCTCCCTTCAGAAATATCGGCTACGATACCATTTTCAGCCAGCGGAAAGACGGCTTTGCCAAGTTTCGAAAGCGCCTCCATGTTTGGTAGGGCGCCTGCTGCCTTGAGCAAATCGAATTTGTCGGGAACTCCAACGATGGTTTTCCAGACGCCGGGCGCAACTTCATTCCAGGCTGGATATTGAGATTTAGCAGCCAGTGATAGAAGAACCAAAACTACTGTCAGCAATGTGGCTGCTTTATTTAAAATGATTCTGATTAACATGTTGATTTTCTTTTGGTTTATTTGATTTTGTATAATTCTGATTAGTTCAATTTCTTGAGATTCCTGTTGTTTACCAGCGATTTCATCTGGGTGATGGCTATCCGGTTGAGTTGTGTCAAACGCTCACTTTGAGTTAATTGCTGATGAATTAAGACCGCATTGATACTTTCCATATTGGAAAGAACTACCAATTGTTCGATAGTCGCATAATCACGGAGATTACCCTCTGTGTGGGGATTTTCGTTTCTCCACTGCTGTGCCGTTATGCCAAACAATGCAACATTTAGCATGTCAGCTTCGTTGGCGTAAACAAAATTGATTTGTTGTTTGGTCAATTCAACCGGAATCAGGTTTTCTTTGATTGCATCTGTGTGAAGGCGATAATTTACCTTGGCTAAAGTACGTTGCAGGTTCCAGTCTAATTTCAGTCGGTCGTTTTCATCATCTTTTAGACGTTGGAATTCTTTGATCAGGTAAATCTTAAATTCTGGACTTATCCACATTCCAAATTCAAAGGCGATATCCGGGTGGGCAAATGTTCCTCCATATCTGCCGGCTGTCGCTTTTAAACCAATTGAATTGGTCCTTTCCTGCCATTCCTTAACGCTGATTTTATAGTTATTCAGACCAGCCTGACTTTTAATTGTGGCGAATTCGCCATAATTAAAATCAGGATTGTAAACACTTTCCCAAATACCCAAGAATTCAACTGTATTGCGGTTCCTTAACCAATCAGCTATAAAAAAATCACCATCCTTAGCTCTAAGCATATCGGTTAATGAAAGATAATCCAGATTATTCTGCCTGATGATTGTTATTTCAGTCCCTTTCACATTTATCACTTTATTCTTTGCCATATCCGGAATTTTTTCAAGCGGACGAACCTGACCGCTTTTGTACTATTAAGATAACGAATTTTATTGAATTACTGGCATAATTTTAACAATATCTTCCTTTTTTGTCTTGAATTTCAGCATATTGCCACTTAACTGTCCGGCAGGTTTCTCATAGTTCAGGTCGGCTCGTGCAATACGGGATGGTGGATTTTCATCCTGTTTTGGTGATTTCGGAGGATTTCCAGTGAGGTTATTGCCTGTAACCAGCAATACTGCGAGTAGCAACAATCCTGCTAATTTCATATTCATTGTAACCGTGACACCTGCTTTCATGATTGCTCTTATTTTTTCGGTATCAATTGAATTTCAAGCAGTTTGATAAGCTCGTCTTTTCCAAAAGTGATTGGTTTCAGAATAATCTGGCTCACTCCTTTTTTCAACTTTATTGTTCCGACAGACAAACTGTTTACCTCATTAAACTCCTGTTTTTCAGGGATGATGGCTTCAAGAATTTGGTCGCCGGCCTCCAGTTTTATCTTTCCTCCGGAGCCCTTTGAACCTGTAAATTTGATTTCGATCTTGTATTGAGTCGGTTCATTGAGCCTGAAATCCCAGCTAAACCATTGGTCCATTGCTTTCCAGTTCTCTACATAAAACCGTTTGGCTTTTCCATCGCCAAATTTCAATCCCTTGCCATGAAGGTTCGAATCGAAAGCCAGTAGCCTGATCGGATGATTTCCGGCTAACAACCGAACAGAATCGCTTTGAATCACCCCTTCAGTTTCCAGTACAATGACGGTATTTACCGGGTCAGGTGCAATCGATGGCACAGTTAGTCGAAGATCAGAACTGTTTATACGGCTTACCTTGATTGCCTTCTTGCCTGCTTCGGAAAGGAAATATGCCTTTTTGAAGTTGCTTTTTAATCCGCCGAGATCGAGCAACCCATTTCCCGGCCAGTCAAACACATGAAGGTATAATTTATTGACTTTTTGAGTGACTACTCCCCAGGTTTGCAGCGGCAAGGGTGAAGATTTTGCGCCATGGATGCTCTCCCCGTTTTTGGTCATCCATGTTCCTATTCCTTTCAAAATTTGGATGTCTTTTGCATCCATGCTGCCATTGCCCATCGGACCGATGTTCATCAGCAGGTTGCC
>JAVHPO010000400.1:0-8010 GCA_036170635.1 Prolixibacteraceae bacterium
CAAAACGCCTTCCGGGTTACCAAAGGAGGCCGCAGGAAAGATCTGGGTGGCTGATATACCAGTAGTTGGCGGCCGCTTAGCCGAGTTTCGCCAACTTTGGGTGAACGGTGTGAAGGCTCAAAGAGCATCCACACTTTCGGACGGAAAACTGAACCGCATCCTGTCGGTTGACAAGCAGAACCAGGTCATGTGGATCCCGAAACCAGCCGTGCATATCAAGGAAATCAAACAGTTGGAACTGGTCATTCACCAGTGGTGGGCCATTGCCAATCTTCGGGTTAAAAACATCCGTACGGTCGGCGACAGCGCAGCAGTTACCTTTTATCAGCCAGAAAGCCGCATTGAATTTGAACATCCATGGCCGGCGCCCTATATCGATGCGAAGAAAGAGAAAAACGGAAACTCCGCATTTTATTTTGTCAATGCCATTGAGTTACTGAACCAGCCGGGTGAATGGTATGAGGATCTGTCAGCCGGAAAAATTTACTACTGGCCGAAAGGGAATCAGGACATGAAAAATTTGGAGGCAATTGCGCCCAATCTCGAAACCCTCGTTCAGGTAAAAGGATCTGCAGATTTCCCGGTCAGGAATATCCATTTTGCCGGCATAAACTTCGAACACACAGGCTGGATGAGACCTTCAAAGGCTGGTCATGTGCCGCTTCAGGCTGGCATGTTCCTGTTGGATGCATACAAACTAGAAGTACCCGGTACACCCGACAAGGCAAAACTGGAGAACCAGGCCTGGTTGGGCAGACAGTCGGCAGCAGTGGAGGCTTCCTATGCCACCGGACTGATTTTCGAAAGATGTAATTTCAGGCACCTGGCTGCAACCGGATTGGATTTGGTGACAGGCACGAGTCATGATAAGATCAAGGGTTGCACCTTCAGGGATATCGGTGGAACGGCCGTCCAGGCCGGCTTCTTCGGCAGCGCTGATTTCGAGGCGCATCTTCCCTACAACCCATCCGATGAGTGCGATGTATGCCAATTCGAGACCATCGAAAACAACCTGATTACCGATGTCACCAACGAGGATTGGGGTTGTGTGGGCATTGGGATTGGCTACGCAAGAAATATCACCATTTCGCACAACGAAATTTCCGATGTCAACTACTCGGGCATCAGTGTGGGCTGGGGCTGGACCAGGAGTATCAGCTGCATGCGCAACAACCTGATTCATGCCAACCATATCCACCATTTCGCTAAAAATATGTATGATGTCGGCGGAATCTACACGCTGTCGGCCCAGCCAAATACCGAAATCAGCGAAAACTGCATTCACGATCTGGAGAAGGCGCCTTATGCCCACGATCCAAATCATTTTCAGTACATCTATTTCGATGAGGGTTCGTCTTACATCCGCGCGGTAAACAACTGGACAGAGGTTGCAAAATTTTTCTCAAACACTCCGGGACCGGGTAATGAGTGGACCAACAACGGTCCGCAGGTCGCGGACAGCATCAAGGCGAATGCCGGACTTCAGAAGGATTATCAGTATCTGTTGAAAGACAAATAAGTGCAGACCAATATAAACTTTCGAAAGATATCAAATATTCAACCCTTTCGGGGTTGTCTGCTCATGTGCCTCATTTACCGTGGGTTCCACCCACGGCTATTCACATGCAAGACCTTCGGCCTTGTGATTTCGGAATACCCTGAAAGGGTTAAATGTCAATAACCCCCGGTGAAACCGGGGGCAAATGATAGACTAAAATCAAGAACCCCGAAGTGGGTTCAACTATTCAAATAATAAAATTAGACAGACTCTATCAAATGACTAAAATATTTAACATCCTGATTTTCTTGACCTTACTCATGACCATCACATCTTTTGTCATGGCCAAAAAAGTGGTAATCACATCTTCCCAACGCTCTCCCAGGGAAAAATTTGCTGTTGAAAAGCTTTCAAAGGCATTAGCATCAGAAGGATATCAGGTTCAACTTTCAGACTATCCGGCCTTTGGTGGATACGACAGACAAATTGTAGTCGGTACCCTGAAAGACCCGCTGCTAAAGGAAATTGCGTCCAGTTTTCCGTCGTTAGACACCCTTTCCAAGGAAGGATTTACGATTCAGACACAGTCCAAAAATATCTATGTTGCCGGGAAAGATCCCAGTGGCACGCTTTATGGCTGTCTCGAATTGATCAGCAGGATCAAGGCAGCCAAACAGCTTCCAAAGGATTTAAAGTTGACAGACCAACCGGGAATGGTCATGCGCGGTACCTGCATCGGACTGCAGAAAACGACCTACCTACCGGGAAGGACCGTCTATGAATACCCCTATACACCCGAGAATTTTCCCTGGTTTTACGACAAAGCTTTATGGATCAAATACCTGGATGTGATGGTCCAAAACAGGTACAACTCCTTGTACCTCTGGAACGGACACCCCTTTGCCTCCCTGGTTAAACTCAAAGATTATCCATACGCCGTGGAGGTTGACGATGCAACCTTTAAGATGAATGAGGAGATATTCTCCTTCCTGACCACTGAGGCCGACAAGCGGGGTATTTTTGTGATCCAGATGTTTTACAATATCATTGTTTCAAAGCCTTTCGCCGAATACAACCACATGAAGACCCAGGATAGGGAACGGCCTATCATCCCGATTATCGCGGATTATACCAGAAAATCGATCGCTGCTTTCATCGAAAAGTATCCCAATGTCGGATTGCTGATTACACTTGGAGAGGCAATGAATACGATCGATGATGACGTCGAATGGTTCACCAAAACGATCCTGCCCGGTGTCAAAGACGGATTGAAAGCGCTGGGTCGTACCGATGAACCGCCGATCGTGCTGCGTGGTCATGATACCGACGCCAAACGGGTGATGAATGAGGCGCTGCCCATTTACAAGAATCTCTACACCATGTTTAAGTACAATGGAGAGTCTTTAACTACTTACGAACCAAGAGATTCGTGGGAGACCATCCACAAAGATCTTTCCCGGCTAGGGTCGGTTCATATTTCGAACGTTCATATCCTGGCCAATCTTGAGCCATTCCGCTACGGTTCGCCCGATTTCATTCAGAAAAGTATTCAGGCCATGCATCTGATTCAGGGAGCCAGAGGGCTTCATTTGTATCCACAGGCGTCTTATTGGGATTGGCCATACAGCGCCGACAAGACCGCACCCCGACTTCTGGAGATTGACCGCGACTGGATCTGGTACCAGACCTGGGGGCGCTATGCATGGAATTGCGACCGCGACAGAAAGGAAGAGCTGGCATATTGGAGTCACAGACTGGGTGAGTACTATGGCTGTGGTCCGCAAGGCAAATACATTGAAGAGGCTTATGAGCTGACTGGTGAAATCTCACCGAAACTGCTGAGGACATTTGGCATCTCTGATGGCAACAGGCAGACCATGTTGCTGGGAATGTCCATGTCACAATTGGTTAACCCATTCAAATACAATGTTTACACAAACTTCTGGGCCTCAAGCGGTCCGGTAAAGGAGGTGTTGATTGATTATGCTGAAAAAGAGTGGAAAGGAGAACCCCATACCGGTGAGACTCCGCCTCAGGTCGCAGATGATGTCGTCAGGAGAGGGCGACTGGCGGTTCAGGCAATCGAAAAAGCCGCTAAATCGGTTAAAACCAATGCGGATGAATTCGCGAGGCTGAAAAACGATGTCTATTGTTACAGCGCTTTCGCCGGCTGCTTCGCTGAAAAAGTACGTGCGGCCATGCTGATCCTTCGTTATCAATATTCGAATGATCTGGCGGATTTGGAAAAAGCCATTCCAATGATTGAAAAAAGCGTTCAGCATTATACCGAACTGGTTAAGCTGACTGACAATTCCTATCTCTATGCCAACAGCATGCAAACCGCACAACGACGCATTCCCTTCTCCGGTGCAAACGGAACCAACAAGACCTGGAAGGAGCTGTTGCCCAAGTATCAGGCCGAGTTGGATAACCTGAAGCGCAATGTTGCCATGTTAAAAAACAAATCAAATGTTTCAGAAATCCAAAAGAAAAACAATGTGTTTGTCCCGGCAAAAGTCGAAATACTGAACAACGATGTTTCAATCATTCCCCTGCAAAAAGATCAGTTGATCTATTCTGATAAAGATTTCAAGATTGAAAAAGTAGCGGAAGAGCTGCAAAATCTGAAGGCTGTTCAGTTCAACAACCGGCAGCAGCAAGATAAGGGAACGGTATTAAAGTTCAGAAATGAGCTGCCGGTGAAGGTGTTGGTGGGCTATTTCAACGGAAACAGTTACAGCATCCTCTCCCCTCCTACCCTCGAAACCAATGCCCAGGCCAACGACCGCGGTCAGGCTGACATCAGGATCGCCAATGCGCTGTTGATTCCCCGGCTATATCCGGTGAATGTGTACAGCTACAGCTATCCTACAGGAACCAATGAGCTAACGCTGGGCAAAGGAAAAGTGCTGGTGCTGGGTTTTATTGATGGTAACCAGGATATTGTTACGACCGATGCCGGACTGGCAGAAACCGGAATCAAGGCGCCAATCGACTGGATCTTCTATTAAAAAAATGAGCTATGAAATTTAAACATAATCCATTGTTAGGAAATAAAATACTGCCGGCAGATATTGTGCTGGCGCCCGAATGGTGGAATAAAAATGCTGGGATTACCTTCGACAGGGATTTCTTTTTTCATCCGCTCAAAAGGGTTGAAGAAGAGCAAAGGATGGAAAAAATCCTTTACGAGCGGTGGGGCAAATATGGTCTGGGGAGCCAAAAAGGCGAACTCCGTCCTGAGATTGGGGCGGTACATCTGGCTTCGGGTTATCTTTTGCAGGCGATGGCCGGCTGCAAAGTGGAATATTCGGAAGCTCACCCTCCGCTGGTACTTCCGGCACATCAGGAAATCATAAAGCTCAGCATTGACGATATCTTTCGAAGTCAAGCCTTTAAAGAATTTCTAAATCTGACAGATAAACTGAAAAGCAAGTTTGGTTATCTGTCGGGTGATGTCAACTGGGGAGGGATACTAAATATTGCCATGGACCTTCATGGTGAAGATATTTTTGCCGATATGATGATGACCCCGGATGAGGTGAAGCGCTATTTTGTTGATATCGCTGCGGTTATTGAAAAGTTCACCGTCTATTTGACTGATTTGACAGGTAATACCTCAATTTCTGTCAACCGCAATGTACGGCATCTGCAACAGCCTGTATTTCTGCATTCAGAATGTTCCCATACCATGATTTCACAAGAAGATTACGAAACATTCCTGCTGCCCTTTGACCTGGAATGGAGCAAAAAGCGTCCTTTCGGCATCCACTATTGCGGTCCTGACCCGCACAGAATGGCCTCCAGCTTTTCGAAAATTCCTCATCTCGATTTTCTGGATGTCGGATGGGGAGGCGATGTGAAACTCCTGCGCGAGCACCTTCCCGATACTTTCTTAAACATACGCTTGAGTCCGGTGGAGCTTTCGCGTCAGACCAACGAAGAAATAAGTTCCACAATAACCAAACTCGTTCACGAATCAGCGAACCCTTACCTGACAGGCATTTGCTGCATTAACATGGATGATTCAGTTGCGGATAACCGGATAGATACAATATTCCGAACCGTGGAGGATTTAAGAAACTGGTACGGTGACAAAGCATAAAAAGTAAATATTCAATCAATTGGCAGATGAAGCAAACCAATTTCCAACTATTTGACTTTCTGGATTTCGACACCTCCCTAACGGGTGAAGAGGTATTGTGGAAGGCCTGTGCCCCGGTCTCCATCCGCGTTGACGGATCCGATATCCTGTTGGAAATTCCGTTCCAAAAGCAGAAAGTTGCCAATGATATTGCCCCCGATTTGACCGCTCAGCGCAAAAATTATTTCCTCAGGATGCGTGCTTACGGTGACCGGATCTTGCGAGTGGCCATAGGTTTTGATCAAACGGCCATGACCGGTTCCGTGATGCTGGCAATGGATGAATCCCTTGTAGTTGTTCCGCTTCAGTTTGTGAAATCCGAATCCACATGGATCATCAGTGACGCCAATGGGAAACTACGGGCCCGGCTAAACCGGAAAGCGCCGCAAATTGATCATTGGAGCGACCTTCTGCCGCCCCCTGAAGAATCGCTTGAATTGGCCTTTTACCCTGACGGGAACAGGGAGGTAAAAATCAGCGCCTACGATCAATTCTTCCCGGCCCGGCAGGATGCCTTCGCCCTGGCTTTTGTGGAAAGAGATGGATCATGCAACCGTACAACCCTTTCATTCCATGCCCGCCCTGACGAGAAATTTGCTGGCACAGGCGAACGCTTCACCAAAATGGACCTCTCCGGTCATACATTCCAGCTGAAGAACCAGGATGGTCAGGGGGTGAACAACAGGCGTACTTATAAAAATATTCCCTTCTACCTTTCCAGCCGGATGTATGGCGCTTTCATGCATACCTCCGCCTACTCAAAGATTTCACTGGCCGACCACTCCACCAGATCGGTTCAACTGCTGTCTGAAGAACCGGTCATGGATCTTTTCCTGATGGGCGGAAACACGCCCGAAGAGATTCTTTTTGAATACCGGAGACTCACCGGATTTCCAACTATGCTGCCATTGTGGAGCTTTGGCGTTTGGATGAGCCGCATGACCTATTTCTCTGCCGATGAGGTCAATACCATCTGCAAAAAATTGCGGGATGAAGATTTTCCCTGCGATGTCATCCATCTCGATACGGGATGGTTTGTTACCGACTGGCTTTGCGAATGGAAATTCAATCCGGAGCGATTTCCTGAACCGCGGCAATTCATCAAAAAATTGAGGGAAAATGGTTTCAAGGTAAGTCTCTGGCAAATGCCCTACATTGCCGCTGCAGCTGCACAGCACGACGAGGCCCTGGCCGGAAAATACATGTGCATCCTGAAAGAATCGGAGAAGCAGGGTGGATCGAATTTCAGCGCCCTGGATTATGCCGGCACCATAGATTTTACCTACCCCAAAGCCACGGAGTGGTACAAAAACCTGCTGAGAAATCTTCTGGAAATGGGTGTCGTCTGCATCAAGACCGACTTCGGCGAGGAGATCCACCTGGATGCTGAATACCATGCCATGAAACCGGAACTGCTGAACAATCTCTATGCGCTGCTATACCAGAAAGCGGCCTTCGAGGTAACGAAAGAGGTAACGGGGGAAGGCATCGTCTGGGCCCGGGCCGGATGGGCCGGATGCCAGCGCTACCCCTTGCACTGGGGCGGCGATGCTGCCTGTACCTGGGATGGCATGGCGGGTTCCCTGAAAGGCGGACTTCATCTCGGTCTTTCAGGGTTTGGCTATTGGAGCCATGATGTTCCCGGTTTCCACAGCCTGCCCGATTTCATGAATTCGGTGGTGCCCGATGATTTGTACGTCCGCTGGACCCAGTTCGGTGTTTTCTCCTCCCACCTGCGCTACCACGGCACCTCCAAACGTGAACCCTACGAATATCCGGCCATCGCCGCCATTGTACGCAGGTGGTTGAAACTTCGGTATGTACTGATTCCATACATCCTCGAACAAGGCAAGAAAGTTGCCGCTACCGGATATCCGATGTTGCGGGCCATGCTGATGCACCATCCCGACGACAAGATGTGCTGGCACATCGATGACCAGTACTATTTCGGGGATGATTTCCTGGTTGCCCCTGTGATGAACAGCGACAACAAAAGGGATGTTTATCTGCCTGAAGGAAAATGGATTAATTTTTTCAGCGGATCTGTTTCGGAAGGCAGTTGCTGGCTGAAGAATTTTGAGGCGCCTTTGGATGAAATGCCGGTCTGGGTGAAATATGGCTCATCCGTCCCGGTTTATCCTTTCCCGGTTACGAATACCGATGAAATTGAATTGACCAAAGTGGTTGACCTCAAGTTCGACGCGGGTTTTCAAGGTATTGGGAAAAGTGTGTTTAAAGAGCTTTTGAAATACAAAAAATAAAAATGCATACCTGGAAGTCTGATTGGGAAGAATCCAAAAAACGCTACCTCAACTGGTGGAATGGCAAAGGAGTCGTACTGAGCATGTGGGAACACCTTCAAAAAGAG
>JAVHPO010000401.1:0-8006 GCA_036170635.1 Prolixibacteraceae bacterium
CAGTAAAATCCAGTTGGAAGCGTACCCTGCACCGGGATAGGCCAAAAAAGTAATACTGCTGATCAGGGTGGCAAGAATGGAAATCCCGATGGCCCATGAAGGAAGCTTGCCACTGGCGATGAAATAGTTCTTTGTTGTTTTCTGACGTTTTGCAAACCATAATCCCACAGCCAATGAGATGACAAAGGATACAATAATAATCAGCAAATCAATAATATGCAATGAAGATGTGTGTGCCATTTTTTATCAGTCTGGATAGTTGTTAGTTTTAGAACTCTACTTTTTCGGGCCAAAGGTAACTGCCGGGTTTGGTTGTAATGCAAAGCTTCGGATAGCCTTGCGCCTTCATTTGAATGACACCAAAATCAGCCTCATAAAAAGGTACCAGCTTGGTGATGTTAAGACATTTAAGAACCGTGGAAGTTGTAGCGCCTCCCTCAATAAAAAGGTCAGTAAGCTCGAAGCTGGCTGTCACAATGGCCACAAGGTGACCAATATGCTCCCTGATCCTGCAAGACAATCCCTCTTCTTCAAATGGCGGATAATCTATGGTCACCATCACGCTGAAGCCTTCGTTCAGGCTGTCAGTAACCTCCATGGCCCAGTCATTCATCAATGCTTCAGTCTGACCCGTTGCATAGTATATCGCCTCAGGCATATTGCTGCGGACTACTATTTTGTTGTCAAATTTTTTCAACAATGCCTGACTCTTGGGAAACATACTCCCGAAAATGAACAAGGAGTTTTCGCCAAATGAAAACTCGGGCAGGGAGGCTGAAACATTGTACTGAAACATGGTCTCCAGCAGTGCGGCAAAAAAACCTGATCCACCAGCAACAATCATGTCCGAAGTTATGGTTGTTGTCCATTGTTTTAACTCATCATGGTTGCTTACATTGGCAATAAAAATACCTGAATCAGGCTTTTTGTCATTCAAATCCAATGAATAAACAGAAAATTCGGATGTATGGATGATATCGGTTACCAGTGATGAGCGAACGGGAAAATCCGGATCACCGGTAAAAAAAGTCTCATCCAGCGGAACTTCATCGACATAGTAGTTTCCATTTTCTATCTTTCTTCCAACCAAAGGATTAGGTGCTACAATGAGCGCCTTTTTCTTATTCATCAGCAGCATCATGGCCTCCAGCTCTTCAGCCACATGGCCGCGAAGGACCGAATCAATCTTTTTGTAAATAAATTCCGGATTCAGCTTTATGAGCTGATGCAAAATGGAACTCACCTCTTTGGATGCTTCCTCGGCTCCCATGGATCTGGTATCTGTTGCGATTACCAACAAATCAACATCATAGACTCCATTAACTACTGTTTCGATCAGGACTTTGAGTCCGTAACGGACCCCCACTCCCCCAATCTCAGCAGCGCCGGTAAAATCATCGGCAATTACAGCGATCATATCTTTATTTTTTGTTTTTCAATTTTGACTGGTACAATCTCACAGCATAATCCACTGCACAGAGCAACGCATCAGGACTGGCAATCCCTTTCCCTGCAATTTCAAATGCAGTTCCATGGTCCACCGAGGTTCTGATAATTGGCAAACCCAGGGTAATATTGACCCCCCTTACGCTCTTCATGGCGCCCGATTCATCATCCCAAATAAAACCGGTGAGTTTGAAAGGAATGTGTCCCTGATCGTGGTACATGGCAACACATCCGTCGAAACGTCCGCCTTTCGCCAATGCGAACAGGGTGTCAGGAGGGAAGGGTCCTTCGGCCAGAATGCCGCTTTCCCTTGCCTGCCGGATGGCAGGAGCTATTTCGAATATCTCTTCATCTCCAAACAGACCCTCGTCACCGGCATGGGGATTTAATCCAGCCACACCAATTCTCGGAGATTCAATGCCGATCATCTGCAACCCTTCGTGCAGCAGCCTGATCGTCTCCAGCACCCTCTCCTTCTTAACCAGATCACAAGCTTTGCGCAGCGCGACATGTGTGCTTACATGAATGACTCTCATCCGACCGTCGGCAAGCAGCATCGCGTATTTGGTGCTTTTGGTATAATGTGCGTATATTTCGGTGTGACCAGAGAAAAGGTGGCCGGCAGCATGGATGGCCGCTTTGTTGATGGGGTTGGTAACTGTTCCATCCACTTCTCCCGACATGGCAAGTTCAATTGCTTTGGTGACCGACCTAAATGCTATATCGCCGGCGATTGCTGATATTTTACCGGAGACAATATTTTCAGGATGCTCTACCGGAAGATCAATAATATCAATTGTGCCGTGTTGAAACAGCGCCTCCTTCGCAGCCTTCACCGGATGGATTTTAAGATCCACTCCTGCCACTGACAGTGCGGACCGCATGATCGCCGCATTTCCAATCAGCAATGGCCTGCACATTTGGTAAAGACCCTCCATGGCAAAAACTTTGGCTGCAATTTCAGGTCCGATGCCGGCAGGGTCACCCATTGTGATTGCCAGACAAGGTAAATATTTCTGACTCTCGTCCATTATAAAACTAAATTTTTGAATTCACTGGAAACATCCGCAACAAACAGGTTCTCAGCTGTTTCAGTCATCGTAAGCATGGGTGGAAGGACCTCTCCTGAGCAGAGTCCTTTCATCTTCATTAGCACCTTCAGTGCG
Organism: Prolixibacteraceae bacterium; assembly: GCA_036170635.1. Taxonomy (GTDB): domain Bacteria; phylum Bacteroidota; class Bacteroidia; order Bacteroidales; family Prolixibacteraceae; genus CAINVV01. The sequence goes on from JAVHPO010000401.1 coordinate 2,613, forward strand.
GCAATCGACTGACTCAGGCTCATTCCCTGCTGGTAAAGCGCAGAAACCAGGTTGGTCCTTTCCTGTAACTGCATGGCCAGCGTCTCATCGCCAACCCTGACACTTTCCACCAACTGCGCATAAAGATCCGGTGTCAGGTTACCTGTGCCCGGTACAATCCCATTTGCACCCCTGGTCAATCCGTAAACCGACATGGCCGCCCATCCGATCAGCAAATCAAAATCCTCCCTTTTCCCCCAAAGACGGATCGATTCATCCAGCCGTGCTGGATCGCGCTCAGAATCCTTGGTGCCTGCAATATTCGGATGATAACTCAGTTTCTCCAGTACTTCCAGAGGTATGGAGTTGTGTGTGGTTGAAGGGATATTGTAAAGATAAAGCGGAAGTTGCACTGAATCAGCTAGAATCCCGAAGTAGTGTAGCATCTGGGGCTCGTCGATCGGATAGTACGAAGGCAGTTTGGCGACCAGAAATTCTGCTCCAAGGTCGGTATATTTCCTGGCATCCTCCATCGACTGATACAGGGAGTTTCCGGTTAAACCGGCATATATTTTTATTTTCCCCTTTGCTTCTTTCACAACATATTTCAACAGCGTCTCTTTTTGACTGGCAGACATGGAATCACCTTCTCCGGTAGTGCCCAAAGCGAACACCGAAACACCGTTCCTGACAAAACTTTCGCAAATGCGGACAACAGCCTCTTTGTCAACAGAATGATCGCCCGCAAACGGACTTACCATTGGTACGATTACTTTGTCGCTGCTCAATTTTGTCTTCATGATTAAAACGCTTTCTGATAAATGGTTATCGCATCTTCCACCGTTATTTCGCGCAGATTGTTTTTCATAAGCCGCTGAATAGCTACCGCGGAAACTGCCATCTCCGGAATTGTATCTTCCGGAATACCTATCTGCGACAATTTATCAGGAAGTTTGCACTGCTGCATGAGCTTTCTGATAACAGATACCCCGGCACGGGCTGTAAGTTCGTCCGATTTTTGCCTTTTGGCCCCCAATGCCATAGCCACCCTCGCATATCTTTCAGGAGCCGCCGACAGGTTGAATTCCAGAACATAGGGCAATAGAAGGGCATTGGCCAGTCCGTGGGGCACCCTGAACCTGCTGCCCAAGGGATAGGACAGAGCATGCACAGCCCCCGTATTGACAGGTCCCAGACATAATCCTCCGTAATAACTGGCCATCGAGAGGGCTGTCCTTGCAGCTCTGTCCGAACCATCCTGGTAAGCCCTCACCAGATTTTCACTGATCAGCCGGATACCCTCGAGCGCATACAAATCGACCAGAGGATGGGCAAACCGGTTGGCAAATGCCTCAATGCAATGAGTCAGGGCATCCATACCTGTTGACGCAGTAACATCAGGCGGTACGCAAGAGGTCAGCAACGGATCGATGCAGGCAATATCAGGAACCAGGTAAGGACTAATGATTCCCTTCTTCATACCGTCACCCTCATCCATTAGAATGGCATTCGGTGAAACCTCACTACCTGTCCCTGACGTAGTCGGAAGACATGCAAGAAAAAGCTTCCGTTCCTTCAGCAATCCAATGCCGAAAACCTCTTCTATTTTCTGATTGTTGTAAAGCATGGCTGCAAGTATCTTTGAGAGATCCAATACACTTCCTCCACCAATGCCAATAATCCCCTCCGGTTGAAAGGACCGGGCTTCTTCAGTTAACCGGTAATAATCAGTGATACAAGGTTCAGAATTGAGGCTGTCATTGATCAGATACTGAATACTGCTATCAAGACCCTTTCCAATAGCCGCATTAAGCTGTTCACGCAGATATGGTATAGTCAGGACATAAAGACGCTTCATTCCTGAATCGTTCAAATAGTGAACAAACCGGGAGTAACTTCCCTCTCCAAAAAAAAGCCTTTCAGGCTGATAAAAAACAATATTCTCCATAAGTCAAACAGGCAGCTGCAAACCAAAACACGTGCCATATTTTCACATCACCCAAAATGTCCGTAACAGGTTTTGCAGCTTTTATAATATTTGTAATCGTTTACATTCCTACATCTGCTAATTCTCTCTCCACAATACAGGCTATTTATCGAATGTTTAGGTAAAAATAATCAGCAGGAACTACGGATCATCAGCTCCGCATTCAGTGTCATCTGGATGCATGGACGCAGCGGGTCGGTAATCCGCTGAATAAGTAACTCTCCGGCCCTTTTCCCAATCTCGTACGCTGGCTGACGAACAGCGGTAAGTGGAGGATTCAGGGAACTGGACCAGAACATATCGTCAAATCCCACAATAGCTATTTCATTCGGAATCTGCTTCTTGCGTTTATGAATGGTCTCAAGCGCCCCCAGGGTAATCAGGTTATTTCCAGTAAATAAAGCATCCGGAGGATTGGGCAGATCGAGCAGTTCTGCACAAAGATTGACTCCGCTTTCGTAGGAAGAATCACCCCTTCTGATCAGCTCAGGATCGAAAAGTTTGTTTTTTTCCAAAGCCCTGCGATAACCGGTCTCACGCATACGGCTGGAAGGAATGGAAGGAAGTCCTGAAATATAGGCTATGCGCTTGTAATTGGATTTTACCAGGTGCGATACAGCCGTGAAAGCCCCCTCTTCATTGTTGACCCATACAATATCAACATCTATACCGGCAAGTCCCCGGTCGACACAGACCACAGGGAATCCGTTCTTGATAATACTTTTCAGTCGCTGGTCATTTTCACTCACCGGCGCAGCAATCAGTCCGTCAATTGCCTCAGACTGAAGAATATCCAGGTACATGATCTCTTTCTTCTCATCCTGGCCGTAGTTGCACATGATGATGGCATAGTTGTTCTTGTAAGCCACATCTTCAATTCCTCTCAACACATCCACATAAAACGGGTTTTGTATATCCGGGATCAAAACACCCAGAAGATTGCTGGATACCCGCTTGGAACGAAGTCTTTTGGCCACCCTGCTGGGCTGGTACTTCAGCTCCTTGATCACTTTCAGAATTTTCATCCGGGTGGCTTCGTTAACGCTCTCGCTGTTATTCAAAACCCTCGAAACTGTTGCGATAGAAACGCCTGCCCTCTTGGCGACGTCACTCATTCCTGCCATATTTCCAGTTTTATATTGAGCAAATAAAAACTCAGATTCAACAAAAATAATAATCTTTCCGACAAATGTAAACGTTTTCATTGTAAAACGAATTTTTTATTATAATATTGTTTGAAGAAATTTACGGCACCAAATAATTATTGATAATGAAGCGTCTGACAACTCTTTGGCAACAAGTAATTCCGTTTTACCTGATCCTCACCATCAATATTGTCCTGTTGTGTTCCCTGAACAACCGACTGACGGCACAACCACTGAACGACCGGTTCGAAGAGTCGCTGGATTATCAGAAATTCATAAATCCACCCGTGACCTTCCGTTCCTACCCTTTTTATTCCATCAATGATTCGCTGGAAGAAAAAGAGATCGCCTTGCAAATCAACGAATTTAAAAGCGCCGGATTTGGCGGTTTCTATCTCCACAGCCGCGATGGACTCATCACCGAATTTCTTGGTAAGGAATGGTGGAAAATTATGGATGCTGCTGTTAAAAAATCGCAGGAAACAGGTATCAGGACAATGTTTTATGATGAAGATAAGTGGCCCAGCGGATTTGCCGGAGGGATCATTCCCCGGATGGGTGAAGATTTCCGTGCAAAATCGCTCGCGCGCATCCGGAAGGAAACCCCCATGCCTGCCGGATCTTTACTCTTAAAGGAAGATGCACAATATAAATACATTCAGCACACAGCGCCGATGGGCAATCCCCTATTTAACGGCGCCAGCTATGTTGATCTTTTCAATCCGGAAATGGTCAGACTATTTATAAAAGTGTCTTATCAGCCTTACATTGAGAAATATGCAGCCAGGATCAAAGACTATCGTTTCGCAATTTTCGCCGATGAGCCCCACATACACGCCAGATATTTTGACAAGAATACGCCCAACGAAGGGGTACTCTCCTACTCTCCCTGGGTCGCCAAAAAATTCAGGGAGTTGTATGGATATGATATTTTGGACAAATTCGATTTGCTTTTTGAAGAAAAGAGGGATTGGCGGGAGGTCAGGTTGAAATATTTCCGGGCCGTAGCACAGCAATTTGACGAGAGTTTCACCCAACAAATCAACAACTATTGCAAAAAAAACAGAGTTAAATTTACAGGCCATTATCTGGGTGAAGAGGGTCTGGAGAAAGTGCGCGACCGGATAGGAAATGCCATGCTCCACTATCGTTCGATGCAACAACCCGGTGTCGATCACCTGGGATTAAATATTGACAAACAACCATTTACACCAAAATGTCTGAGCAGTGTGGCCAACCAATATGCCATCCCCTTCAGGCTGACAGAACTGTTTGGCATCAGCGGACAAAACATGAATTTCGAAGACAGAAAATGGATCGCCGGATGGCACAGTATATTGGGTGTCAACCATTTCTGTCCGCATCTGACACTTTACAGCATGAGAGGGCTGCGCAAGAGGGATTATCCACCCACGTTTTCCTACCAGCAACCCTATTGGCCTTTCAACAACAAAATTGAAACGTACCTAGGACGGATCTCCTATGCCGCCACGATCGGGCAGTATTCTCCACAGATATTGCTGATCAATCCTCTTGAAAGTGAATACATGAAGGCGGATGCCGAAAAAGATTTTTCAGACGATGTTCAGAATGTGATGGAGATCCTTCAAACAGAGCATTACGATTATGATTTGGGGGATGAGCAGATCATGGCCGACACAGCTACCGTGAAGGATAACCATTTGGTAATCGGTGCCATGCATTATCAATATGTCATTCTTCCCAACATGATTTCGATCCGCGAGAAGACTATTGATCAGTTGCTAAAACTGCAAAAAACTGGTGGAAAAATCTTTAGCACAGGTAAATTCCCGGAATATGTAGATGGTAAACCCGGAGGCAAAAAACTGGAGCTGCTGAAAAATGTGATCATTCGTCCGGAGGATAAACAACTGGCTTCCACCCTGCGAAAGAATATAGCGGCTCACCTGGTTCTGGGTGGAAAAGATGCTGCTAACGTATGGTCCCAGGTGCGTACCCTGAAGGAAGACCACCTGCTTATGTTTTACAATACATCGCATACCAGCACTGCCAGTTTTACTCTGCAAACGGGTTTGATTGGTAAAAATCCGGTACTCTGGGATCCAGCAACAGGAAAATGTTTCTCACTGCCAGGCAATCAATCGAAAGGTTTCCAGCTTGAAATTGAGCCCTCCGGTATGATTTGGATCAGTTCAGGTGCTCTTAGCAGTACCGCAAAACCAGCAGGTTCCTATCAATTACAACCAGCCGGTCAGCCTGTTCTGGAATTGAAAAACGAATGGCAGGGAAAGCGTCTGACAG
>JAVHPO010000402.1:0-1545 GCA_036170635.1 Prolixibacteraceae bacterium
TACCAAACACAGGAAACTGTTTCTTAACAAGGATTTCTATCTGACCATTCTTCTTGCCTTTTTGATCGTTTTGCCCAACATCATCTGGCAAATCACCCATGAATTTCCGGTGCTTAGTCACCTTTCGCAGCTACAGAATTCTCAGCTGACAAAAATGAGTTCCGCCACATTTCTGGTAGAGCAGTTGCTGATGAATTACCCTGCGACACTATTGGTGCTGCCGGGTTTACTCTTTCTGTTGTTCAATAAAAGGGTAAGCGAATATCATTGGGTGGGTTATATACTAATACTTGTATTGCTCCTGTACCTGATTTTGCAGGGGAAGTCCTATTATTCTGCAGGTATTTATCCGACGCTTGTCGCTGCTGGGGCGGTGTTTTTTGAGCGATACATCAGGAACTATTTGGCGCGGTCAATCATCATGCTGGTTTTGTTGCTACTGACCTGGTCGGCGCTTCCGATGGGAGTCGCTTCCAAATCGCCGGAGAAGCTGGTGGCCTATTTCGATGCGATGGCCAAAATAACCCAAAATGATGCGGTAAGAAGGTATGAAAACAACAAACACCATCCGCTACCGCAGGATTATGCGGACATGTTGGGCTGGGATGAACTGACCGGGATTACCAACAAGGCCTGGCAACAGGCAGAGCCTAATGGACAATGCATCATTTATGCCGAAAACTACGGACAGGCAGGCGCCATCACCATCCTTGGTAAAAAATATCATTTGCCTGAAGCCATCAGTTTCAGCGACAATTTCAGGTATAGGTTCCCCAAAACCTTCGACCATGAGATCACCCAATTTATCTACATCAACAACGAATTGGGAAAAGACGTGGAATCTCTGTTCCAGGATATTCAGGAAGTGGGTCGAATCACAAATCCTTTGGCGCGCGAGTTTGGCACAAGAGTTTATTTGTGCCAAAAACCACGTACCAGTTTTAATCAGTTCTGGAAATTAAGAGTTCAAAATTTGTAGATTGTTTAAATTTATAACACAGAGAATAAATTTCTAAAAATTGTAAATTTAGTATACTCAGAAATTTTTGCCTTTTCGTGAATTTTAGAGAGAACACCCAGAGTTCACTGAGCTTAAAAATCGCAAGCGATTTTTCTCTCTGTGTTACTCTTCCGAAGTATCAGGACACGTTGGAATTCCTCAGGTGTTTCGTTGATTAGACAACAATTTGATAGCGAATCGTAGTTTCGATTTGTAGTAATTAATTCTCTGTGTAAGCGTTTTATAAAGTTTCTTATTGTACCAGGAAGTTCACAAAAGTACAACAGTCCTTTAATCATCATCTCCATCCCCCTGCTTTTCAGGAGTAAAGAAAGCAGCATGGACCGGAGCAGGGCAAGGACTGTCCAGCCCGTGGACTGCTGCCCAGATCACCTCATTGAACAGCGCGTCAGGTATTCTGTCTTCCTTCCTGAAATCGAACTTCTCGCTCAGTTTGGAGAGTCTGTTTTGCTCTTTGTTCTTCAGGTTCAAATCGATCTGGTTAGGTACCGATTTGAATGGGGGATGGTTGGCCGTTGAGTTAA
>JAVHPO010000403.1:0-17567 GCA_036170635.1 Prolixibacteraceae bacterium
CTAAGATAAACAACAAGAAAATGAAAAAGACATTGACCATCAACCTGAGCGGATCGGTTTTTCACATCGACGATGATGCCTATGAAAAACTGAACGCTTACCTGAACGAAATTACCCGACATTTTGGGAATGCTGCTGAGGCCAAAGAGATTGTCGAAGACATTGAAACCAGAATCGCGGAAATCTTTGCCGAAAAAATCAAAAACGATGGTGAGGTAATCAACCTGGATCATGTAAATGAAGTGATTGTGATCATGGGTACTCCCGAAGCTATTTCCAACGAAGAGGAGGAAAAACCATATGCATCAGGGAAAAAATTCTATCACACCGGAGGCAGAAGGCTCTACCGGGATCCTGATGATAAGGTTCTGGGTGGTGTTTGCGGTGGATTGGGAGCCTATTTCGCCATAGATCCAGTCATTATACGAATCCTATTTGTGCTGATCTTCTTCTTAGGTGGAAGCGGTGTACTCGTCTACCTGGTTTTGTGGATTGCGGTACCAAAAGCCTACAGTACAGCCCAACGCCTGGAGATGAAAGGTGAAGAGGTAAACATCGACAATATCTCCAAATCCATCAAGGAGGAGATGCAGGATGTGAAAGAGAACTTCAGAAACTACCACTCCCACCCGGCCTATGCGCAAGGCAGAAGCAATGTTCGTGAACTTGGCGATACGCTTCTCTCAGTCATAAAGGTTCTGGGAACAATCATTCTTGTGATCATTGGTATTCCATTCCTGATCGTAGGTGCAGTATGCCTGATTGTCTTGTTTGCCCTGCTGTTTGCCTCCCATCATGTAGTAGGATTAATGCCCTTCAACAATGGGTTCAACTTTATGGAACACATTTATGCCCCGGGAGCTACCCTATCCTGGATGATTGTTGGTATTGCCCTGGTGATAGGTATTCCACTGGTAATGCTCATCTATGCGGGGATCAAAATGATCTTCCGGGTCAAATCGCGCAACCATGTATTTGGGTCCGTCTTTGCAGGATTGTTCGTCGTTGGAATTATCATCCTGATTATCAGTGGCAGTAACACATTGGGGGAATTCAGGAAACAGACAACTGTTACCCACTCGGAAAAGTTAGTCACCTCTTCTGACACCATCTATATTAGTGCGAGAAAAGACCAGGCAGAGAAAGACCTGGATGCCATCATTGATCCGGACCTGAACTTTGAACGCTTCAGAATTGGTACCCTCAATGATGTTGACGTTGTCATAGGCATTCCGGAACTCAGGATCGAAAAAGGTGATGACAGGGAGCCGAGCCTGCTCATCAACAAGACATCAAGGGGAACATCCGTTTCAAACTCCAGGCAAAATGCGGAAGATATCCCCTACAATTACCAACTTAAAGACTCAATGATCAACGTTCAAAGCTCCTATCTGCTTCCCAAAATCTGGAGAAACCAACGCATCAACCTGAAATTATATATCCCGGTAGGGAAAACAATATTTCTCGATGAATCGGTAAAGCCTATCCTTCGTGATGTTAAAAACACAACAGACACTTACGATGACGACATGGTCAACAAATACTGGACCATGAAACCGGATGGCCTGACCCTTGTCAACAGAGCAATTCCCAATGTAAACCCTGTAAAAAATTAAAACTATGAGCTTTTTTTATCGAGTTGGCATACTTGTTGCCATGTTGCTATCATTTCTGTCCGGATTCGGACAAACCAAATCGCAAAAGATCTACGACCGTTATCAAAAAGAGACCGGTGTAACCTACTTCACCTTTTCAAAATCTATGATCGATGCCATGAACCTGAACCTGGATGAGGAGGGCAAAAAGATCACCGGCGATTTTCAGGAATTTCGTATCATGATTTACAATGAGGAAAAGGGTAGCTTGAAACATTTTTCGCAGGATATTTCCAAAGAGCTGAATTCAATGCACTACGAACAGGTTCATCCCAAAGAAGAAAAACCAAACGATGACGCCGAATTCTGGATCGAAGGAAACGGCAAAAGAGTCTCTGAATGCCACATCCTGATTGGGAACAAAGGAAACCACGACAACTCTTCGCTTCTGATCTCCTTTTACGGAAATTTCAAGATAGAAGACCTCAACAAACTTGAAAAAATTGCGCAGAAGCAAAACAAGTAATAAAATGAATGATCCCGCTGGCGCGGGATCATTCATTTTATGTCATTTGATACTCGCCTGAAATATCCGTGAGTACTTCGCAACCAGTTTCGGTCACTAGCAGTGTGTGTTCAAATTGAGCTGATAGTCTGTCATCGACCGTGCGGGCGGTCCAACCATCCACCTGATCTACTTTTACACGTGGTTTCCCCTCATTGATCATGGGTTCGATGGTGAATATCATTCCTGGCTTCATTTTTGGACCACTGTTTTTACGGGCTGCATGGTCAACCTGCGGATCTTCATGGAAGTCTATTCCAACACCATGTCCGCAAAATTCATACACCACGCTGAAACCCTGTGCTGTAGCGTATCTGTTGATAAAATATCCGATATTTCCAAAATAATTTCCCGGAAACACCTGTTGAATTCCAAGATTCAGGCATTGCTTTGTCGCCTGGATTAACTTCAAAGCTTCAGCTGAGCATTCGCCAACCGTATACATCTTGCTGGTATCACCATAGTAGCCTTCCAAAATAGTGGTAACATCCACATTGAGAATATCCCCATTTTTGAGAATTGTATTGGGTGATGGAATTCCATGGCAAACAACCTCATTCAAGGATATACAACAGGATTTGGGAAATCCGTTGTAATCGAGTGTTGCCGGAATCGCCCCTCTCTCTACCATAAACTGATGAATCAAACTATCCAGATATTCGGTAGAAACGCCCTCTTTGATAAAGGGTTCAATATATAGTAATGTTTCGCCTGCAAGTTTGGAACTTTTCCTGATTCCTTCAATCTGCTCAGCGGTTTTAATGATAATGTTCATGCGACAATTTTTTGTAAAGTTATTGCTAAAATTTTAATCAGCAATAGTCCAATCAAAGTGCCTAAAGTATTTAAAGTGCCTAGAGTGCCTAAAGTTTATCGGTACCTGCATCAATTGTTCGGAGTCCAATAACTTTAGGCACTTTAAATACTTTAGGCACTCTAGGCACTCATTTTAAAAGCTTTATGACAAACTCAACCTTCTCCTCCATCGGCAAAAACCCATCAAGCCAATGGATCTCAAAACCATCACGTTCCATCTTTCGGAACCATGTCATTTGACGCTTGGCAAACTGGTGAATGGCAATGTTAAGGCGTTCAAACATCTCCTCCCTGGTCAATTCGCCAGTGATATAAAGCGTTAAGAATTTGTATTCCAAACCATAGTAAGTCAGATCTTCCGGAGTTAATCCACTTGCGAGCAGCCCCTCCACCTCTTCCACCATTCCCTCTTCCAACCGTTGTTTCAAACGGTTGGTAATCCGTTCGCGACGGGTATCCCTGTCGTATTGAACCCCCATAATCAACGAATGGATGTCGGGGAAGGTAAAATCAAGTTCAGGATGATGCAATAGGTATTCTTCAATCTCTATAGCTCTTATGGCCCTGTTTTTTGTTTCAGTGTCACTGCTGTTGTGAACAGTTTTGTAGCTCTTTAAAAGGAATGCCAGCTCTTCGAGTGATAATTGGGACAACTCTTCCCTTCGTGTTTTATCTGATGGTACCTGTGTGAGCCGATAACCCTTGAGCACGGCCTCCAGGTACAAACCGCTTCCACCACAGAAGAGAGGAAACTTGCCTCTTTGGCGCAGATCATTGAAGGCTTTGATAAACTCCCTCTGAAACTCGAAAACATTGTACTGGGTGCCTGCGTCAACCAGATCAATCAAGTGATAGGGAACCTGTCGCCCCTCTACCAAATAGTCGGCAAGGTCCTTCCCTGTCCCAAGATCCATTCCACGGTATATTTGACGCGAATCGGCTGAAAGGATCTCTCCTTTCAACTGGTAGGCCACCTGTGCAGCCAGTTGGGTTTTCCCGGTTGCCGTTGGGCCAAGGATTGTCAGCATGTCGTATTTCATATATTGTTTGTCGTCTCCTTTTGCTATTTTTGCACGCATGAAAACAGCATTCCAGCATATCATCAACATACGGAACAAAAGGGCCAGTTTCGACTACGAATTTATTGAAAAATTCGTAGCCGGGATCGTTCTGCTTGGAACGGAGATTAAGTCAATCAGGTTGGGCAAAGTAAGCATGAACGATGCCTACTGCCATTTTGTGAACAATGAGATGCTGATTAAAAATCTGTCGATTTCGGCCTACGATTTTGGGAGCTGCAACAACCATGAGGTGTTGCGTGAACGCAAATTACTTTTGAACAGAAAGGAGCTGAACAAGATGGAGCGTAAAGTGAAGGAGAATGGCCTGACCATCATCCCCATCCGGTTGTTTCTCAACGACAAGGGACTGGTGAAGGTGGAAATCGCCTTGGCCAAGGGAAAACACACCTACGACAAAAGACAGACACTCAAGGACAAAGATGCACGTCGTGAGATGGACCGGCACGAAAAGGATTAGAGGTATTTCTTTACTTTCCCGAAATCTATCATCCTTACTCCCAACTCTTTCCAGTGTTTAAAAGGCAGCGGAATTTTTGGTAACTCCTTGATGGCATCCTCAAAAACAAAGACTTTATATCCCAGACTAACCAATCCACAGACGGCTTTATCTACGCAAACATTGGTCGAAACGCCATAAACGAAAACCTTCTCCGGACGTAATAAATTGAGGATCTGTTCGGTATGCGGGTTCCCTTCGAAGACATCAAAAGCATCCTTTCGGATCACAATATTCCTGAATTGGTTTGCATTGGCAAGGTATGGCAAAATTGCCAGCTGACTCATCCAGTCGACAATGGCAGGCACCACAGGCTTGGTTTCGGTAATGAACTCTGCACCAAAGGTTCCCGCCATGCAATGTTCGGGAAAAGTTGTTTTAAAATCAGGGTTTTGAGACAATTCCCCTGAATTAATCAGATGAAAGTCACATGTATTGATCACACGGATGTGGTTCTCGGCAGCAAAATTTGTGATTTTTTTCAGAACTGGCTTCAGCTTTTCCGCACCTTTCACATACAACTTCCCGGTAGGTTCGATGAAATCAAACTGAGTGTCAACATTCCAGAATAGAATACCTTCATGCATAACTTCATTCTTTTACTAATTGACAAATGCCCCTGTGCAAAGCTCTGGTAAGGAAATTGACAATTATATTTGATTGATAGTATGATTACTGTAATATCCTCAAACTTATAGAAAATATCACCCAAAACCATGATATGGGGTGTTAATATAATATTATTTCTATTCGCTGAAAGTATTAAAAGAAACCCGCTCAACAATTTGAACGGGTTTCTTTGGGTATTTGATCAGATGATGATCTCATCCTGATGTTCATCATAGTATTTGGATCCAAGAAAACTCATTGAATTCATCTCTACGATCTTAATCTTTTTATGGTATTTCCATCGCCATTTACAGACTTTAGAAAAGATAAAACCTCTGGTCAGGAAAGCTCCAACAAATGGGTGAAGCTCAATGGTAAGGCTTTTTTTCTGAAGTTCTTCAAAAATATACCGAACCCTTTGTTCGATCTCCTCGATGAAAAGCAAGGTCGGGGTTACTTTCCCTGTACCTTTACAAACGGGGCAATTCTCCTCCGTTTCGATTGCCATCTCCTGTCTTACACGTTGCCGTGTGATTTGCATCAAACAGAATTTACTCAATGGGAGTATATTGTGTTTGGTTCTGTCGGAAGACATTACTTCCTTCATTTTATCGAAAACTTTCTGGCGGTTTTCATTACCGTGCATGTCGATAAAATCGATTACGATAATTCCCCCCATGTCGCGAAGCCGCAATTGTCTTGCGATCTCTTCGGCGGCGGCCAGATTTACCTCCAACGCGTTGGTCTCCTGATCTCCTGTCTTGGAACGATTTCCGCTATTGACATCAATAACGTGGAACGCTTCAGTGTGTTCGATGATCAGGTAGGCTCCGCTTTTAAAGGAGACTGTCTTTCCAAAAGATGCTTTTATTTGTTTATCAATTCCGAAATATTCGAAGATTGGCATTTTACCGTTGTAATACCTGACAATCTTTTTCTTTTCAGAATCGATGGTACCCACATATTCCTTAGCGTCGGCAGCAGCATCTTCATTGTTGATGTAGATGTTGGAAAAATCGTTGCTGTAGACATCCCTGATCAAAGAGATGGTACGATCGGTTTCGCCAAGTACCAGTGAAGGAACGACTTGCTTTTCAAGCTTGCTAAATCCGTTTTCGTACTTAGCAATCAGTCGCCTCAACTCCTGGTCCAACTCTGCTACCATTTTCCCTTCAGCCGCTGTCCGAACAATGACCCCATAGTTTTTAGGGCAGATGCTCTGGATTAATTTTTTCAGACGGGTTTTCTCTTCCGTCGTTTCAATTTTCTGGGATACAGAGATTTTGTTGCTGAATGGCACCAATACCATGTTTCTTCCTGCCACCGAGATTTCTGAAGTCAGTCGGGGTCCTTTGGTAGAAATGGGTTCTTTGGCAATCTGTACCAGAATAGTTTGACCGGCTTTAAGGACCTCACTGATTTTGCCGTCTTTGTTGATATCGGGTTCCGGATTGATTCGCGGAAAAGGTGTCAACTTAATTTTTTTGGCGGCAGCCAATTTGAGGAACTTGTTTAGCGTCTGGAATTGTGGTCCCAAATCCAAATAATGTAAGAACGCATCTTTCTCGTAGCCAACATCGACAAAAGCAGCATTTAAACCCGGCATGATCTTCTTTACCTTTCCCAGGTAAATATCACCAACCTGAAATTTAACATCGTTACTCTCCCTGTTGAGTTCTACAAGTCTTTTGTTTTCGAGTAAAGCAATTTCGACATGAGAGGACGCTACGTCAATAATCAACTCATTACTCATGCTGTTTACTCATTTTATGTTAATTAAAACTATTAAATACAACAAACCTAAAGCGCATGTGCACTTTAGGTTTTGTATAATTTATAAAGGCGTTACAAAAAGCCTATTTTTTCTTTTTGTGACGATTCTTGCGCAAGCGTTTTTTACGCTTGTGTGTGGCCATTTTGTGTCTCTTTCTCTTCTTCCCGCTTGGCATAACAATACTTTTTTAAAAATGAAAATTACTTCACGTTGTTTTTAACGCGACCGACGAAAGTTTTAGCAGGCTTGAAAGATGGAATATTATGTTCCGGAATAATGATAGTTGTGTTACGGGAAATGTTGCGCGCTGTTTTTTCTGCACGTTTTTTAACGATAAAACTACCGAAACCACGAAGATAAACATTGTTACCATCAGCCAATGAGCCTGATACGGTGTCCATGAATGCTTCAACTGCTTTTTGAACAGTAAGTTTCTCAATACCTGTGCTTTTAGAAATCTCGTTTACGATATCTGCTTTAGTCATTGTAAGAAATTTTAAATGATTTAACTTTATTTTTGATTTAACTTTATCCCAAATTTCGGTGCACAAATATATAGCTTTTGATTTAACTAATATCATCTTAGCCAATATTTTTTGCTCTTTGGTTGTTTTTTTAACAAAATCGATAGAAAATGGAGGGATATCGTAAAGCGTTGACAGTTTGGTACAACCATGCAAAAAGGGATCTCCCCTGGCGGGATAGTCACGAACCCTACTATATATGGGTTTCTGAGGTGATTTTACAGCAGACGAGGATTCAACAGGGAACAGAATATTATCACAATTTCCTTCGGTTGTTTCCTGATGTAATTTCTCTGGCAAATGCTTCGGAAGAGGAGGTATTAAAAGCATGGCAAGGTTTGGGTTACTACTCCCGGGCTAGGAATATGCACCATGCTGCCAAGACTATTCAAAGCACCTATAACGGAGTATTTCCATCTGACTATATTTCTATCAAAAAACTGAAAGGGATAGGGGATTATACGGCTGCAGCCATTGCATCCATCGCTTTCGGACTTCCCTATGCCGTGGTTGATGGCAATGTATACCGGGTTCTTTCGCGTCTTTTTGGTATATCTACGCCCATTGATTCGACTGCAGGGAAGAAAGAGTTTAACCAGCTTGCCCAACTCATGCTGGATCCCGGCAGACCGGGAGATTCCAACCAGGCACTCATGGAATTGGGCGCCATTCAATGTCTGCCCTCTCAGCCGCTTTGCCAGGACTGTCCGCTCAGAACAAATTGTTATGCCTATGCAAACCAATGCATTGAAAGCTTTCCGTTTAAGTCAAAAAAGACAAAACAAAAAGAGCGTTACCTGAACTTCATCTATCTTCATCACAAAAACAAACTCTTTCTGGAGAAGAGAGGCGATAAGGATATCTGGCGGAACATGTTCCAATTTCCCATGATTGAAACAAATGCACCTACCTCCCCGGAAGAGGTAATGGTCAGCAGTGCATGGGTAGATCTTTTCAAAAACTGCTCCATAACCATCGAATCCGTTTATCCTGAAAGAATCCATCTATTGACGCACCAGCGTTTGCATATCCGGTTCTTTTCTGTCATGCTTCATGAAAACAGTATTTCAAGTCGTTTGATTGTGGCCGAACGTGGGGAGATATCAAAGTATCCAGTACCCAAACCTGTTGAGAACTTTTTGCTGGAGATGGGTCATTGAGCAGACAATATCCGATTCGGACCCAAATAATTTTTATCTTTGATCGATTTTGAATTGTCCAAATTTTTCAGTAACTTACAACATACAATATAATATTTTGAACTATGTCAGTCAACAAAGTCATCTTAATCGGGAATGTCGGAAAGGATCCTGAGATCCGGCATTTAGACAGCAACGTATCGGTTGCTTCATTCTCCTTGGCTACTTCCGAGGTCTACAACAACAAAGCCGGTGAAAAAGTCACACAGACAGAGTGGCACAACATCGTATGTTGGCGAAATCTGGCCAACCTTGCCGAGAAATTTATCCGCAAAGGGAACCAGGTCTACATTGAGGGTCGTATTCGTTCCAGGACTTATGAAACCACGGATGGGGTTAAAAAGACTGCTTATGAGATTTATGCCGACGAAGTGAGGTTTCTCGACCGGAAAGCCGGAAGCAACAGCACCCCAGAGCATCCGGTTTCTGAAGCAAAAAAAGCCGTCAACGAACCGCAGGTTACATCGGGTTACACCGAGCAGGGGAACACACCTGATGACCTTCCATTTTGATCCTTTAATTGCTTAATTTGGAAACAAACTTCGTTACTTCCGTTGGAGCCTTGTTTGGGAACATTGATTTCTTGCCTTTTACAGTCAGTGCCCTTTCAGGGCTTCTGGTGTTGATCATACTTCTCGGCCTCTCTGCCCTTGTTTCAGGTTCGGAAGTAGCTCTTTTTTCTCTTGAGCCCAAAGACATTGAGGCGCTTAAATCCAACAAGAAACGATCGGCGCAACAGATTTTAAAACTTCTCTCCGATCCAGAGCAACTTCTGGCATCCATACTGGTTGGGAACAATTTCATCAACATTGCCATAGTGTTGCTCGCTTCCCATATTTCCAGCTCGTTGATAAGTTTTGGCGATGCCAAAACATTCGAATTTATTTTCCAAACAGTTATCATCACCTTTCTGCTCCTACTTTTTGGCGAGATTATCCCGAAAGTATATGCAGCACATTATCCTAAAAATTTTGCCTTAAAAATCGCTCCGTTCATTGATATCATGGGCAAGATCACCAAACCCGTCAATTATCTTCTGATTCACTCTACCTCCTTTGTCAACAAGCGAATGAGCAAACACAGACGGGTACTCTCTATCGACGAAATTTCCAAGGCATTGAAGCTTGCGAACCACGAAGATTTAACCGACGACAAAGAGATTCTGGAAGGCATTGTTAAATTTGGCTCAAAAAGTGTCAGTGAAATCATGCACTCCAGGCTCGACATGGTGGTTGCGGATTTCGGTTCCAATTTCAATGAAGTACTGGAAATCATTCGTACAGCAGAATATTCACGTATTCCTGTTTACTCGGGAACCCTGGACCAGGTAAAGGGAGTTCTCTACATCAAGGACCTCCTGCCCCATATAACCAAAGGTGCTACCTTCAAATGGCAAACCTTGATAAGAGCTCCGTTTTTTATTCCTGAAACTAAAAAAATCGATGATCTCCTGGAAGAATTTCAGAAGTCGAAAGTACATCTCGCCATTGTGGTAGATGAATTTGGTGGTACTTCAGGCCTGGTTACACTGGAAGATATTCTGGAAGAGATTGTTGGCGACATATCAGATGAATTCGATGTAGAAGAGAAATTCTATACCCGACTAGGGGCCAATGAATATTTGTTTGACGGGAAGACGCTGCTGAATGACTTCTATAAAGTTGTCGAATGTGAAGACAATGTTTTCGAAGAGGTCAAGGGTGATGCAGATACCCTGGCAGGACTGATCCTTGAGCTGACCGGAGAGTTTCCCGAACTTCACGAAAAGGTGCTTTGCATGAATTTCACTTTTCAGATAGAGGCTTTGGACCGCAGAAGAATCAAGGAGATCAAAGTACTGATCAACAGGATACCTGAAAAAAACAGATAGTACAATGACAGGACGTCTCTACCTTTTAGCTTTTTGTCTCTCTGCTGCCATGAGTTTGTTCTCATCCTGCAGGCACGAAGTAACACCAAAACCCAGGGGATTCTACCGGATAACCTTCCCGGAAAAATCATACCGTGCGCTCAATGGACCATTCCCTTACAACTTCAGCATACCAACTTACGCCACTGTCACTCCTGACCTGTTAAATCCTGGACAAAAGGATTGGATCACTGTCGAAATTCCGGGCAACCATGCCCAGATTCATATCAGCTACAAAAAGGTTGACAGCAATTTATCCCAACTTATTGAAGAATCGAGGAGTCTGGTATTCAAACATGATCAAAAAGCGAGTTCGATTGATGAGCAAATATTTATCCATCCTGCCCATAAAATGTACGGAACCGTTTACACTTTAAAGGGAAATGCAGCCTCACCCATGCAATTCTACCTGACCGATAGTGTCAAAAACTTCATCAGGGGCGCCTTGTACATAAAAGAGATCCCAAATTATGACAGTTTAAGGCCTGTTATCAGTTTCTTGTCTGCGGATGTCATCAAAATGATAGAAACTACTGAATGGACTGCATATCATGGCCATTAAGTTTATCGAACATAGGGGGAAAGGTCTTCTTGGCTTTTGGGAGATAAAGGAGACGGCTGAGCAGTTGCTGGAAACGTTGAATCCGGAAGCCGAAGAATTGGAAAGATACCAGTCACTTCGAAATGACCTTCGCAAAAAAGAGTGGCTTGCAGTGCGTTTGCTTCTGCAAAAAATGACCGGAAGTGATACAAAAATAGACTATGACCCTGCCGGGAAGCCCAACCTGGTCAATACACCTGGAAACATCTCTATCTCCCACTCCTCCAATTGCGTTGTAATCTATTTGCATACAGAAGAGCAGCCAGGCATCGACATCGAATTAATTACACGAAATGTAACGAAGGCTGCCAGAAAATTTTTGTCGGCAGACGAGCTGAAAGACTGCATGGTTGACGATCAACTTTCCAACAAGGATGTCATGCTACGCTGGTGCGCGAAAGAGGCGGTATTCAAAATGGTGCCCATTTCTGACATCGACTTCGCAAGCCAGATCGCCTGCATCGCTCAACCTCTGACCACCAACGAGGGAGTTTTTTCCGCAACTTTTACTTCAAAGGAAGGATCCCTTCATATCCCGCTCAATTTTCGTTGTATAGGTGATATTCTGATGGTTTGGGGTCATATTAAGATATAACTCCTTTGCGTTTTCTTTGCGTTTCTACCTTTGCACCCTTTGTGTGAACCTTTTAACTATGATGAGCGCGCTAATCTCCCAGGTACTATTTAACCTGTATATCAAACATCTTCTTCTCTCCGATGAACCCTTCCAGGCGGTCTCCGATTGCTACCGGGCCAACTCCGGCAGGAGTTCCTGTATAGATGAGGTCACCAATTTTAAGGGTTACATATTTCGAGACATGTTCGATGATGGTGTCGAAAGGAAATATCATGAGTTGTGAATCACCGGATTGGACTATTTCCCCATTCCTTTTGAGCGAAAAAAGGATGTGCCCCAGATCGCCCAACTCCTCTTTCGAGATGAATTTCCCAAGAACTGCGGAAGAATCGAAAGCCTTTGCTTTCTCCCAAGGCAGTCCCTTCTCTATCAGGTGCCGCTGTATATCCCGCGCAGTAAAATCAATGCCCAAACCTATTTCATCGTAATAGCGAGGGGCAAATTTCGCTTCGATATTTTTCCCGAGCCGGTTAATTTTGATCACCAATTCTATTTCATGGTGAATCTCTTTTGAAAAGTCGGGCAGAAAAAAAGGTTTGTTGTCGAGGCAAAGAGCGGAATCGGGTTTCATAAAAAAAACCGGTTCTGTCGGAACATCGTGGTTCAGCTCCTGAGCATGCTTTACATAATTTCGGCCGATACAAATGATTTTCATGGTGATATAATGTTTATTTGTTCATTATGCTACAAGTGACCAGAGTGACTCTAGTTCACTTTAGTCACTTTTTATAACTTTCTGTTCAGCGACCTCAATTTGATCCCTGTCAAAACCCTCTTGGTATACAAAGGAAACTCACCGTTCATCATCCAATTGTAATAGGATGGCTCTTCGGCAAGTACTTTTTCCACCGGTTTACCCTTGTGTTTTCCAAAATTAATGACCTCAACTCCCTGCTCATCGAAAACAATCCGACCCGCATAATCAACATTGCGGTCGAAGGAGGAGAAAACCGAAAGCTGGCTGATTTCATTGACAATAGGGACCGAAATTTTGCCCCCCTCCTCGAAGGTAGCGCCTTCATATCTATCCAACTGAGCTTGCAAAACTTCGTATGTCGCTTTCGTATCTATCATGGCGCTATGGGCATTTTCGAGCTCTTTCTGGAGGTAAAATTTATAAGCCGCGGCCAGGGTCCGCTTTTCCATCCTGTGGAATATGGTTTGAACATCCACAAATTTTCTTCGTTTGAGGTCCAGATCTACATCCGCCCGCAAAAACTCTTCGGTGAGCAGAGGGATATCGAAGCGATTGGAGTTGAAACCTGCGAGATCGCACCCCTCAATAAATTTCGCGAGGGTTTTGGCCACCTCTTTGAAAAGTGGGGCATCCTTTACATCTTCATCAGAAATGCCGTGTATCGAGGTCGATAGTGGTGGGATGGGCATACCTGGATTGATCAACATCAACTTCTCCTCCTCTTTTCCATCCGGGAAAATTTTCAAAAAGGCAACTTCCACAATCCGGTCTGTTACGACATTGATCCCTGTTGTCTCCAAATCGAGAAAAACAAGGGGATTTTTTAAATTAAGCTTCATGGTGGCTGATATTCGGTACAAAAAAACCCGGCAGGTGTTTTCCGCCAGGTTTTTCAATTTCTTATGGTAAAATTAAGCGTTTATCATCATTGGCATGAGCAGCATTAGCACATCTTCATGCTCAAACTCCTGCTCTGCAGGCAGCAACAAACCAGCGCGGGAAGGATCAGACAGCATCATCTTCACATCCGTGGAGGTTAGATTTGAAAGGATCTCAATTAGGAAGGTCGATTTGAAACCAATCTCCATCTCCTGACCATCAAAATCACATTTGATCTTTTCTACAGCGGAAATGGCGAAGTCGATATCCTGTGCAGAGACGATCAATTCCGATGTGGTGAGTTTTAATCGAACCAAATTGCTGGCCTGGTTGGCAAAAACAGAAACCCGGCGAAGTGTATTGTAAAATTCAACGCGGTCGATCACCAACTTGTTGGGGTTGTTAACCGGAATTACCGAATTGTAGGCGGGATATCTCCCTTCCACCAACAGGCAGACCATTTTAAAACCAGTTAACTGGAAAATCGCATTCTTCTCATCAAACTCCAGTACTACATCAAAATCCTCTTTGGGAAGGAGATTTTTCAGCAGGGATGCAGGTTTCTTCGGAAGAATGAAAGATGCTTCATTGTCTGATTTTGCATCGGTGCGTTTGTAACGAACCAATTTGTGTGCATCAGATGCCACAAAAGTCATTTCGACAGGTGAAATTTCAATGTTAATTCCGTTCATCACAGGACGGAGTTCATCATCCGCGGTAGCGAAAAGAGTCTTGTTGATGCCATTCAGCATAACGTCATGCGGAACATTTATGGTATAATGTTCGGGATTTAGCGTAGGCTGAGTTGGAAATTCCTCACCATTTTGACCGGGAATGGCGAATTTTCCATTGGCCGAAAGAATGCTCATCCCCATCGTATCCGGATCCAACTGGAAGGAGAGCGGCTGTTCAGGAAACTCTTTCAACGTGTCCAAAAGAATTTTCGCCGGCAGCGCAACCAAACCATCATCTTCTGAATGATCCAGCTCCATGGTGGTTATGAGGGTTGTTTCCAGGTCTGAAGCTGTTATGGATAGGGATTTTCCTTCCAACCGAAACAAAAAATTATCCAGTATAGGCAGTGTATTCTTGCTGCTAATCACCCGGCTGATGGCATTGAGGTGCTTCAGCAACTCGGAACTTGAAACGACAAATTTCATTCTATATAAATTAGTTACTGTTGATAATACGCAATTTTGCTTTGTAATCCAGACTTTTGATCCATTCCAATAGTATAGATCACCAAGCTACGAATATACAAACATTCACTCGATTTTTCTTCGTATTAAACATTTTTTTAACATTCACTTTTCAGTTTTCAGATGTGGTTTTTCGTTCAACCGCCTTCTTCTCCATGTAAATAATATACCTGAAATCAGAATGAGCAGCAGCGGAAGCACCAGATTGAACCACCTGTAAAAATTGCTTTGGGCGTTGACTTTTACTTTATCAAGAAGTCTGAGTTGCCATGATTTACCGCGCAACTCAATCAGGGAGGCATCATCGCTGAGGTATTGGACCAGGTTGACGAAAAAATCGCGATTTCCCCAGGTGATTTTAGAGACACGATCATATCCCAGTGGAGCTGTTTTAGGCTCATTGGTTGCACGGTTAACCTTGTTTGAGATGAGTCCGCCATCCGAAAAAACCGCCATCTGGGTTGGCTTACTCACGACAATCGGTTTAAAACCAGCTGGAAGATCTGGCATATCGATCATCCTGTTCCTGAAAACGGAGCTAAACTTCCCTTCCAGCAAAATCCCGGTGATCAGATTTGACTTGTTGAAAAAACTCCGTGATGGAACCACATCAATCATTCGGAGATTGACCAGAACCGGCGCTTCATTCTTTCGGGAAAAGGGAGATGAACTCAGCAGTATCTTCTTGTGGATATCTGGATTCTCACCCACTGTATCGATCGAACTGATGAATTCGGCGGAGACCGGATTGACATTTTTCCCGATGGGATGCGACTGCAGTGGATGAAGCAAAGGTGAAAAATACCATGGAGCCATTGAATAGTGGGGCGAGGCCCCAACCGGTGCAGTATTGACCCGTATTTGCAGACATTCAGCATCCTGAATCAGGTCATTGTTCAATCGGACACCATAGTGATAAAGCTGATCACTGAGGTTGAGATCAACCGGTAACGCCAGCGTGGTCATTCCCTCAGAGAGGCTATCCAGGCTCACTTTGACAGGATCGACGAGCCAGATCATCCTGCCGCCTTTCATCAGGTACTGGTCAAGGATCAATTTGTCGCGCTCCTCAAATTTCGATAGCGGATTGGCCACGATGAGTACCCTGATACTGTCGGGATTGGTCAGGAGCCTGTTGGTATTAACCCTGGAAACGGCAAAACCCGAAGATAACGTAGAAGTAAAGTCGAGGAGTTGCAAAGAGTCTGCTTCCTGATGCCCCTCCAGAAAGGCAACGTGGATCGGTTTGTCCCGGGTAAGTGTGTTGATGGCATTCATGAACTCATACTCCAGCAGCTCGATAGAGCGGTTCAGATTCTCCTCGGCGGGTTGTGCCGGATCATTTTTGAGCAGGTTCAGCACCATCGACCTTTCACCATAATGCAATACCACCGTAGGGAATACCAGTTTGGTGGTGATGCCTTGTTCCGTCTTGATCCTAAGATCAGTAGGAACAATCCCATGCTGAAACAACCGATCAAAATAGGCCTTTCGATCCTGGGCAGGGACCTCTTTGTAAGGATCCACTTTTCGGATGTAGATTGAATTCTTCCTATATTGCTGCAGGTCTCCCAGTTTCTCACCAATGGCTGTTTTTAGCCTGCGAAACCCTACCGGCATCTCTCCCTCCAGGTAAATTTCGGCCATCAACGGCTTGTCTATTTTTTCAAGTACCCTGATGGATGAAGGCGAGAGGGTAAATCTTTTTTCAGCAGTGAAATCAAGGCGAAAGAGCCAAAGATTGGCCAAAACAAATAAACCAAGAATTGGAAGCAGATGGAAGGTTATCCGCCTGCGCTGAAAGGATACAATTGTTCTTTTCCAGTTCAATGCGACGCCTGTCAGAATCAGGAAGGTAACAGCCACCGTCAGAAAATAGAAGAGATCACGGCTATCGATCATCCCCCTGCTAATTGATTCATAATGCGCGGAGATTCCCAGCGAAAGCAAGATGGAGGATATGGTTACTCCGTTGGTCAGGTCTGAAAGGAGTTCAAATCCTGAGAAGAGGAAAAACGAGAGCAGAACTGCCAGTACAAAGGCCACAATCTGGTTTTCGGAGAGCGAAGAGGTGAACAATCCAACCGACAAAAATATCAGTGCAAGTAAAAGCAGTCCGCAATAACTTCCAAAGGTTGCAGCCACATCCACCACCCCGACGGGATTTCCAAGCTGGTAAACCGTATAGAAATAGATGAGCGACAGAAGAATTGTCAGAAAAACAATGAAAAAAGCTGCAAGTAACTTAGCTACAATCAATTGAAAGACAGTTATTGGCCTTGTCAGCAGCAATTCCATGGTACCGCTCCGCACCTCTTCCGAAAAAAGCCGCATGGTAATTGCAGGGATCAGGAACAGGTACAACCAGGGCGCCAGGTCAAAAAAGGAGGAGATGGAGGCATATCCCCCCGTAAGAATGTTCATGTTTCCGTCGAAGAACCATAGGAACAATCCAGTGATCAGCGCAAAGACCGCCAGGATAAGGTAGGCGATCAATGATCCGAAAAATTGCAGAAGTTCTTTTTTTATGAGGCTTAACATGTGTTTTACTATTTATCAATCAAACTTACTACGATTATTTGTCTATCTTGCGTTAGGGCAAACATACTCTTTGTCAAATTTTTGTTAGTGCGAAGGTCTTTTGTGCTACTTGCCAAGGTGTATGACCTATTAGAGCGTGCTGATATATTTGTAGTATTTGTCATATTGCCACTTATCTGGTTTGCTACGCTTGCCATGCCCGATTAAACGACCTTTATTGATTGAAAATTCCATTCCAATACGACTGCCTTCCACAATGCCCCAACCGGCTGCTTATAAAACAGGGTCTATATAATTCTGCTCTTGTTTCGGTTTCGTTCATTTAATCATTTTTATTAAGCATGCCTCCGCTATTCTTGCAAACATTAAATCTATATAAAACATCATATATCAATACAATAAGATATTTGTTTGAATTTTTCTTAAGCAAATTATTAAGCAAAT
>JAVHPO010000403.1:17667-29603 GCA_036170635.1 Prolixibacteraceae bacterium
ATCAATACAATAAGATATTTGTTTGAATTTTTCTTAAGCAAATTATTAAGCAAATATCCGTTTTCTTACACTTTCTTGCTTAATAAGATACTTGGTTTATTTAAAGCATGTTTAAAGCATATTTAAAGCAATTGGTCATTTTCTTGCATATTTTACCTTAAATGGTATTTCATTCCTCTTGTTTCTCCTGAGGTATCTAAAATTCTCTTTTCAACCATTGCTCTCAGCATTCTTTTTACTTTGTATTGATTGATTTCCATACCTATACGCTGATGAATTTCGCCAAATCCACTTTTGGGATATGCTTTTAAATCTTTAAAAACCAATTCTTCCAAACGGTAATCTTCAATATTTTTTAAATTGGTCTTACCTTTAAAATTAATTTTTCGAATAAACTCCGGATTAACAGCATATTGAGTTCCCTTTCCTTTACCTGTTTTAATAATCAACTCTAATTCTGACAATCTTCCCAACCAGTTTCTTAATCCCACTTCTTCATTTTGATTGAGAATACTGGAAATTTCCAACGCAGTGAAGGATTGTTGTTGAGCTAATAATCCTAATGAAATTACCTCTTTCTGTTTTAAAGAAAATTCGGAACTTGCTTTATCCATTAAACGAACTACTTCTTTGCTTACAAATTGCTTTTTAACAATTACAGCAACTCGTTCATCAGTTTCCTGCCAGTCAGGAACATCGTCCAACACCCGTTCTAAAAGTTCCTTTGGATTAAGAAAATAATCATCCAAAAGCAGTTTCCATACTTTTTCGTCTTTATCATCGTAGCGTATCACTTGAATGGCGGGTGAATAAAGCAACGAAGCCCTATCATTTCTTTTGCCAATCCACAAAATGCCCAAATTGGTGAGACAGCCATTCTTTTGAATAAAATAGAACTCCATTATTTCATCATCTGTCATTTCTTTTATGAAATTGCTAACCCTTACCGAGTTTCTAATCTCACTTAAGAAATTTCTTCGCTTTTGCTCGTCATATTGAATAGAGGGAACTCGCTTAGTCGTTTGCTCTTCCCATACAAAGGCATTTTTATCGGCGGCCAACCGGGCCATTTCATCAGGTGGTATGGGCTTACATTCATCAAGAACCCTAGCGTAATATTTTCCGTCAGTAGTGGAAGCAATGGTTTGAGCATTGCGAAAAACCTGAACCTGGATATACTCTGCACTGTTTTTCGCTTCTTCTATGGTTACTGCCACGCCTACATTTACAGTGCGATGGGCAATGTTTTTTTGAATGACATCAGGTAAATTTCTATCCAAAATTTTTTGCGTTTCTGGTGGAAGTTTTTCATTATCCTCAATACCAATATAGATAAAGCCGCCCAGTGAATTGGCAAAACAAACACAATCTTTGGCCAATTCGTCCCAATCAGTGTTCTTCCCTTTTAGAAATTTGAGCGATTTTTTATCGATATTTTTATTCTCTTCCATTATTCTACTCTCGTCTCGGTTTCATTCATTCCTTTTGTATTACTATTTGCCCAATTTCTTAATAAATATTTCGTTTCTAGGCGTTGCCCTTTCATAAAGTGCTAGCATGTGAGGGAAAAATAGCCAAATGCTAATCTCTTTTTAGCAACCCAACCATCTCCCCAGCAGCCCTTTCCGCGCATCCGGGAGATCCCAGCTTGGCCAGCATCAGCTTGTAGTTTGTAAGCATCTCCTCCCGGTAGGTGCTATCTTCCAATATTTTTCGGAGTTCGGCTGCTACAGCTTCGGGCTTACAGTGTTCCTGGAAAAATTCCCTGACAATCTCCTTGTCCATCACCAGGTTGACCAAAGAAAACCACTGGATGTTCAGGAAGAGTTTCTTCAGCAGGGAGGTAAATCTTCCCAACTCCATGATGTAACAGACCACCTGCGGGACATTGATCACTGCGGTTTCGAGCGTTGCTGTGCCGGAAGCGACAACCGCAGCCCTGGATTGCTGCAAAAGTTCATACGTTTTGCCGAACAGAACAGGAATCCTGCGATCTTTCAGGTGGTGCTGGTACAAACTGAGTGGCAAGGAAGGGGCCCCGGCTATGACGAACTGATAGTCGGGAAACAGATCGGCCACCTCGGTCAGAACAGGCAAAATCAGATTGATCTCCTGTTTGCGGCTTCCCGCCAGCAAGGCTACGATAGGCCTATTTTCCAGCTTATTTTCTTCAATAAATTGCCGGCAAGTCTGGTCCATGTTGGGGCGAACTGCCAGCTCATCGATGGTAGGGTTTCCGACGTAACGTATTTTGTAGTTGAATTTGTCGTAAAAGGCTTTTTCAAACGGAAAGATGGTAAACAGTTCATCCACATAATTTAATATCCACTTGACACGACCCGGTCGCCAGGCCCATATTTTAGGGGATATGTAGTAAAATGTCCTGATATTGTGCACCTTGGCAAATCTCGCCATTCTGAAATTGAACCCTGGATAATCTACCAGGATCAACACATCGGGCTGGAATTCGAGGAGCTTTTCCTCGGCCATTTTAAAATTAATGCTGATCTGCTTCAGGTTCACTAAAACCGTAAAAAAACCCATGAAAGCCATATCACGGTAGTGTTTTAGTAAGACTCCCCCCTGTTCGGCCATCAATTCTCCTCCCAGAAACCAAAAGGTCGCCTCCGGATCTTTCTTTTTGATGCCCGCCATCAAATGGGAAGCATGCAGATCGCCGGAGGCCTCTCCTGCTATGATAAAATATCTCATCCTTGTGCTCTTATTGGTTGATTACATAGCGAATTTCATAACAAAGACGGACACTACAAAAAGAATGGTGATGGCCATCACTCCCCTCCCCGATTTGAACCTGTTGGTCCTGACAAAAAACGTGAATGGGATTAAATTTGAGAAGACAGCCAAACTGATTACATGGACATATTTTCCGGTTTGGATCAGGATATGAATGTAATCGCCAAAAGAGAGATCCCTGAACCGGAAAAGAAAATAGAGCATAAAGGAAACCAAAGGAAAACCTACACCAAGCAGGAAGCCTAGCCAAAATTTGTTCATTCCGGAGGGTTCAAAGTAAGCTGCACTCATAGTTTCAGAATTTCCATTTTTGCATGAAATGAAATGCAGTATAGGCCGTCAGATCAGTCGTCACAGGCACTACAGAAACAAATCCGTTGAGCAGGGCGAAGGTATCGGTGTCGCGTGCCTCATTCTCGGCATCGTTGAAATAGCCTGTCATCCAGTAGTAGTCGCGGCCATGCGGATCGGTTCGTTTTTCGAACTCTTCCATCCATTTTCCGCGAGTCTGGCGCGAGAAATTGATCCCTTTGACCTCTCCTTTGGGAATGTTCACATTCAGGCAAATTCCATCAGGCAGACCAAATTCTGCCACTTTTTGAAATATACGGGCCACCACTTTTTTGGCCTTTGTGAAATCGGCCTCCAGGGTATAATCATCGAGTGAAAATCCAATGGAGGGAATGCCATGGATACAGCCTTCGATCGCGGCGCCCATCGTTCCCGAATAGAGCACAGAAATGGATGTATTGGCGCCATGATTGATTCCGGAAATCACAAAATCCGGAAGCTTATCGAGTATTTTACTACAAGCAAGTTTGACACAATCAACCGGTGTACCGGAACAAGAATAGACGGACAACCCTTCCTCCTCCTGCAATTTATTAATTCTCAATGGCTTTTCAACAGTTATGGCATGAGACATTCCAGAATGTGGGGCGTCGGGGGCAACCACAACTATGTTGCCAAAGAGTTTCATCACTTCAATGAGCTCGATCAGCCCTCTGGCAAAAACCCCGTCATCATTGGATATCAATATTAAAGGCCGGTCTTCCATTTTATCCTTATTTTGCCCAAAGATAATCGTTCAGACGGAAATATTTTCCATTTACCAATAATCGTTCAATATCCTTGTCAGGGGCGCCCTGACGAATTTATTGGTTAAATTGGTACATTTGCACTTGTATGGCTGATTTAAAAAAACGCATCATTCTTTTGGGAACGACCTGGCCCTTCCGGCCAGGAGGTATTGCTACTTTTAATGAAAGGCTGGTCAGGGCGCTTATCGCCGAAGGGCATGAGGTGATCATTTATACTTTTTCACTTCAATATCCCAATTTTTTATTCCCTGGTAAATCCCAATATTCGGATCAGCCTGCACCCCCGGATCTGGAAATACATATCAGGGTTAATTCTGTCAATCCTTTCAACTGGATTTCGGTAGGAAGGGAGATTAAAAAACTGGAGCCTGATTTGCTTATCATGCGGTTCTGGATTCCCATGATGGCTCCGGCATTGGGAACCATAGCCCGTATTGTGAGGAAAAACCGGCATACCAGGATCATCTCACTGGCTGACAATATTATCCCACACGAAAAACGTGTAGGAGACAAGCAACTGACCAATTATTTGGTAAGAAGTGTCGACGGTTTTGTCACGCTATCGCACAAAGTTCTTGATGATCTGAAGAGGATACGTCCATCGGTACCAGTTCTTTACACACCGCATCCGCTATACGACAATTTTGGAAAGGCGGTATCCCGGGAGGAGGCTTTGTCCAACCTTAATTTGGATCCTGATTTCAAGTACCTGCTGTTCTTTGGTTTTATCCGCGATTACAAAGGTCTCGACTGGTTGCTGACAGCCTTTGCCAATCCTGCTTTGCGAAAATTTAAGGTCAAGCTGCTTGTTGCCGGAGAATATTATACCACATCAGAGAAGTACGACCAGATTATCAAGAAGAATCATCTGGAAGATCATGTGGTACTGCATACACATTTCATCGCTGACAGCATGGTTCCTTCCTATTTCGGGGCGGCCGACCTTGTTGTACAACCCTACAAGAGCGCTACGCAAAGTGGTGTTACGCAGATTGCCTACCATTTCGAAAAACCAATTCTTGTTACCAATGTAGGAGGATTGGGCGAAACAGTGCCTAACGGGAAAGTTGGATATTCGGTAGAACCGGATCCCGATGCAATTTCAAAAGCGCTTATTGATTTTCTGGAACATGATCGTGAAAAAGAGTTTAGGGCAAACATCCGAATAGAAAAGAGACGTTTTACCTGGGAGAAAATGGTTGAAACGATTGAAAAACTGGATGGAAAAATAGTAAAAAATAGGTTAATTTAGAACGGTGAAGTCTGAATGTTGTTTTCATTCAGAATTCATTGAACCCACTAAGAATGTTTTGGTTACAGATGGATTTGCAGACAGAAATAGAAAAGAGGGAGATTGAAGACCTTTTCGAAGAGTTACTAAAATCTTTTACCCGTCCGCTGACACCTGAAAATGTGCAATTGATCCAAAAGGCTTTTCAATTCGCATCTTCAGCCCACATGGGAGTCAGGCGCCGGTCTGGAGAGCCTTATATTATGCACCCGCTTTCCGTCGCAAAAATCGTCGTTAGCGAGATAGGGCTGGGAACCAAATCCGCGGTAGCAGCTATCCTGCATGATGTGGTAGAGGATACGGATTATACGGTTCAGGATATTGAGAAGATGTTTGGTGCAAAGATTGCCATGCTGGTGGATGGGCTTACAAAATTGTCGGGAACCTACGATTCCAAACAAGCCACCAACTTTCGCAAAATGCTGATGACCCTTTCGGACGATGTGAGGGTCATTTTGATCAAACTGGCAGACCGGCTGCACAACATGCGGACCCTCGACTCGATGCCCCTGAACAAACAGCTGAAAATCTCCTCTGAAACACTGTACATATTCGCCCCTTTGGCCCACCGGCTTGGACTCTATGCCATCAAATGCGAGCTGGAGGATCTCAGTCTTAAATTCAAAGATCCGGAAACCTATCGACAGATTGAACTAAGCCTGCACAGCGAAGAGGAGCGGATCAGTTACCTCGTTCACGATTTCATCAAGCCGATTCAGTCTAAACTGTACGAAGAAGATTTTGATTTCACGGCCAGTGGCAGAACCAAATCTATCTATTCGATCTACCAGAAGATGCAGACCAAGAACATCACCTTCGAAGAGATCTATGATTTGCTGGCCGTTCGCATCGTTTTTAAACCCAAAGAAAATATATCTGAAAAAAGGCAATGTTTTGATATATTATCCCTGGTTACCGACATTTATACGCCTAAACCAGACCGGATCAGGGATTGGATAACCATTCCGAAGGCCAACGGTTACGAGGCGCTTCACACTACGGTGATGGGACCAAAAGGACAATGGGTCGAAGTGCAGATCCGCAGTGAACGCATGGATGAGATCGACGAACGTGGCTTTGCCGCCCATTTTAAATATAAGGGTGACAGCGCCTCAGAAAGTGAATTGGACAAATGGCTGCAAAAGATAAGGGAGCTGCTGGCCAATCCTGAATCAGATGCCCTTGATTTTCTGGACGAATTTAAACTCAATCTTTTCAGTCGCGAAATTGTCATCTTTACACCAAAAGGCGAGATGAAAATGTTGCCAAAGGACTCAACCGTACTCGATTGTGCCTACGACATTCACTCGGCTTTGGGAAGCCACTGCATCGGAGCCAAAGTGAACCATGCACTGGTGCCGATGAGTTACGTGCTCAAGAGTGGTGACCAGGTGGAGATTCTCACCTCCGAGAAACAGTCGCCGAAAGCCGAATGGATGAACATCGCGGTTACGGCAAGGGCCAAAACCAAGATCAAGGATTCTTTCAAGCAAGAGCAGAAAAAACACATCGAGGCAGGATTAAAGAAGCTCACATTTCAATTTGAGAAACTGAGTGTCAAGCCCTCCTCCAACACCTTCAAAAAACTCCTCAACCATTATGGTTTTCATACCAAAGAGCAGTTGTACGCGGAGATAGGAATGGGACTTGTCTCTTTGGATAACCTGGAGGAGGTGCTTCAGACCAAAGCGGAAAACAGATTTGTGAAATTTTGGAACCTCACCTTCTCCTCTGACAAAAAGGAGGAAAAAATTGACAAGAAACAGCCATTTCTGCTCACAGAAGATTCCAAACAGTCCTACAATCTGGCTTCGTGTTGCAATCCTATTCCGGGCGACAATGTGGTTGGTTTCGTATCTGACGGAGAGCAGATCATGATTCACCGCAAGACCTGTCCCGAAGCCATCAAACTGATGTCGAGCAGGGGAGAAGACATCGTACAGGCTACCTGGAATAAATTCAAAGTCCTCTCCTACCTGACCCATTTGTATGTTCGTGGTTTCGACCGACAGGGAATGGCCAACATGATCACCAACATCATCTCCAACGAATATGGCATCAACATGCGGTCGATCAACCTGGATGCCCATGATGGTATTTTCGAAGGGCACCTCTACCTTTACATCCACAACACCGACAACCTCAACACACTCATCACCAAGCTGCAAAAACTGAAGGGCATTGATTCTGTGACACGCCAGGATAAATAAGAGTTACCTTTTATTTCCTTTCCAGCCACTCTTTGGGAAGAGGAACAATACAAATATTCATCGATCTGTTATCATCAGAGAGCATGGCAGACTGAATCTCTATGCGGGTACCATCAGGGCTGAAGGTAGGATGCGGGTGATCCGCTGCCGTGGCTTTGTGGCCAGTGGTCAGTAGCATCATTTCGTGTGTGCGGCGATCAATCAGGTATAGATTTCGTTCAAAATCATCTCCCGCTACAAAACGGCCGTCGGAAGATCCGTTTACATGCCAGAAGCCGCTTCCTTTGGGGATTTGTCCGGCAATAGTCATCTCCCGGGTGCTGATATTGACAATACCTAGTCCGGATGGTTTCTCGCGCGTTCCGCAGGGTCCCCATGCCGGATCAAGACCGGGGTCGGCAATCTTGCCACCTGTCCCTGTTACAGTTTCGCCTGTTGAATTCGCAATTTTCCGGTGCCCCATGATGGCAAAAGCTACCTCATCCTTGCTGATGACCGCCTCATGCGTTATCCATTCATAAGGCGATTCGGGATACAAAGGACGCAAACCACCACCATCAGAATTCACGATCCAGGTTCGTTGCGGCGCCTTTCCTCCAGTTTCCCAACAAAAGATAATCTGCCCCGGAACCCATGGGTTATTTTGAATGTGGCCTATCTGAAAGGGAACTGAGACGACATATTTAATCTCTCCTGTATGAATGTTCATGCCCGCAATACCTGCAGGTCCGGCACCCATATTTCGGGGACCGAAGGTTCCCTCAATTTTGGTTCCTTCCGGCAGATGCTTTAGCGCTTCAGACTTACCTACCCTGAACCAGGCCCACTCCTCTCCGCCATCAAGGGCCATGTCTCCTCCCGCCTCGAGCGAGGAGGGTGTCGTTCCGCATATTCGCTGATAAACAGAGGCCTTCTTTAATGTCCCGGATTTGCTGTCGGCAAACAATTTTCCCAAATCCACTTCAACGATGTCAAGTCTGTTTTTTGCGGAATCTCCCTCCGTTTTGCGCATAAAATAGAGCTTCATCGATTTTCTCGCAACACTCAGCATTCCGGTGAAACCACCTTCGGAGACCTGTACGATATCACCCGTAATTTCATTTACGGCCATTGCTTCACCTTTTATCCTGTTCGATCTAAATATTACCCATTGGCTATCGGATGTCCACTGGTTGTGTGTCTGATATATTTTGCTGTCACCTGAAGGAGTGCTGGTCAGAAAGGTGAGTTTCGTACCGGTAACAGGATCGGTTACTATTTTCTTTTCAGAAGGGAAACGGCTGCCGATCTGGGCCTGAACAGACTGCTGCGACAATAAGCAAGCAATTGCACAGCAAAAAAGAGAAACTATTGCATTTTTTTTCATGTGTATATAATTTGTTTTTAAAGGTCACATGGAATACCCACATAATCATTTTCGGTTGGTCCCGACATGTCGGGATGGGTATTTCATGGAATGGAGATAACTGGATATCTCTCAAAAATAATCAAATTTTGCTATTTATATCTTGCCCGGCAGGGCATTAAGCTCCATAGAAAGAAAATTAAGAAGTTGACGTTTCCCCGGAGGGGATAAACAGCACAACAGGAAATTATTCATATAAAAAATGGGATTTCGTTTATTCCCTACCGGGAAAAATGGATTCTGGCAATATCATCTTCTATGGAGCTTAATTCCCTACCGGGCAAAAGACGAACCTCCTTAACTAATTTTAACATAATAATATTTTGCGATTAAACAAATTGATCTATTTTTATTCGCTCTTTAAAACCTAAATATGGCAGGAAAAATTGCTATTTTCTTCCTAATGATCTTTACATCAGCCTTTTATGTTTCAGCTCAGGGTATCAAAGGTCATATCACTAATTCAAGTGGTGAACCAATTCCTTTTGCCAGCATCTATGTTCCAAAACTCTCAACAGGAACAACTTCCAACCTGGAAGGAAATTATGAACTTAAAATTCCGGAAGGGAAATGGACCATTTTGTTCCAATATCTGGGCTACCAAACTGTTACGCAAGAGGTAACAGTGGGGAAATCCGTTCAGAAAATTGACATTACGCTTTCGTCCCAAAGTTATGTCATCCCCGAGATTGAGGTGTTGGCTACAAAGGAGGACCCTGCCTATTACATCATGCGGAAAGCCATTGCCATGGCTCCCTATTACCAGAAGCAGGTATCAAAATACTCCTGCAAAGTTTACCTGAAAGGAAATGGAATGTTCGAAAAAATACCTTTTCTCCTGGAAAAGCAGATGAAGAAAGAGGGATTGAAAGAGAATGAACCATATGTGATGGAGACCCTCAGCAAAATTGATTTTGAACTTCCTGATAAGGTAAACCAGCAGGTATTGGCCATGCGCTCATCGGGTCAGCAAAACAACACCTCTCCGATGGGAATGATTACCAACAACCTTTATGATGCGGATAAATATGGGGTCGTTTCTCCGGTTGGGAGAACCGCTCTGAAAATGTATGATTTCAATCTGGAAGGTGTTTTTGTGGACATGGGAAGAACCATCAACAAAGTCAAGGTCACCCCAAAAACCAAAGGAAACAATGTCTTTACCGGTTATATTTTCATTGCAAGGGATTACTGGAATATCCATTCAGCAGATCTGAAACTACATATTCCCATGACCGATGTAAATTTCCACCAGGTTTATGCTGAGGTGAACAAAAATACCTGGATGCCTGTCAGTCTGGATTTTGACATGAACTTTTCGGGTTTTGGGTTTAAGATGAAATACCGTTATGTGGCCTCCATCAGCGACTACAAAACAACTTTAAATCCATCGTTGGATCACACCTTACTGGAAAAAATCAAAAATCAGCAATTGGAAGAGCAACAATTTGTTCAGCGGATAAACGAAGAGAAAAATAGCGCTGCCGGACCGATCAAAGCAAAATCATCGCAACAAAAAGCCATCACCAAGCTGATGCAGAAGCCCGAGCTCACCAATCGGGAGAGTTCAAAATTGAACAAACTGATGGAAAAGGAGATCAAACGGAACTCACCTCCGGAGCCGCTGGAGATCAAATCAAGCATGCAGGTAAGCCAGAAAAAGGTGAACAATGACTCGGCTTTCTGGGCAACCCAAAGACCCATACCACTGACGCTGAGCGAAAACAGAAGTTTCGTCAAGAAAGACTCTTTCCTGCGAAAATCGGCTACTCCAAAGTACAAGGATTCTATACGGGACTCTCGGCAGAAGTTCAGAATGAAACACCTCATTTTTAGAAAAAACTACAACTACTCCATTGACTCTATCCGGCAATATGAATTCTTCAACACTCCAAACCTACTGAATCCCACGGCCTTCTCTTTCAATACCGTTGACGGGCTGCGGCTGGAGTTGCCTTTCAGTTATTATAAAGCTGACAGTACAGGAAGGTCAATGCGATTGAATCCCAATTTGGCCTATGCTTTTCTTCGCCACAAAGTGGATGCCACAATCAATTACAGTCAGCGATTCAGAGGATTAGCCAATAGTTGGTTAAGTGTATCGCTGGGAAGTACAACAGATGATTACAACAGGAGTTCAGGAATATCAACACTCACCAACGAATTCTACACCCTCTTTTGGGAAGAAAATTACAAAAGATACTTCCGGCGTGATTTTTTACAGTTCAATTTCAGCAGGGACCTTGCCAACGGGCTGAATTCGGGTATAACCCTGGATTATAGCAACAACCGTTCGCTCAGCAATCATTCATCATTTACTTTTATCGACAACAAAAACAAAGAATTCCTTCCGAATATTCCTGAAAACTCCACGCTTGTTGTCGGACAGCTGGATGACCATCAATCGCTCGTTTTCAGATTACAGCTTGAATATACACCCCACAACCGGTACCGCATTGTGGATCACAAAAAGATGTACGCCGGAAGCAAATACCCCACTTTTTCGTTGGGATACAAGAGCGCCTTTTCTTCCTTTTCAGGCAGTGACTCCCGTTTTGATATGCTACGATTGGGAATCAGGCAAAAAATTGATTACAGGTTTGATAACCATTTTTCCTACCAGATTAATGCCGGCAAGTTTCTGAATCACAACAAACTCTATTTTGAAGATTTTCAACATTTCAATACACAATCCACCCAGTACCTTTTCTCTTCCGCTGAAAACAGTTTCAGGTTACTGCCATTTTATCAATATTCCACGGGTAGCCAATATGCCGAAGCACACGCCAATTTCCAAACAAACAGATTGATCCTAAAACAATTGCCGATTATTAAAAACAGCTCAATATCTGAGAAATTATTTGTCAATTATCTCACCACTCCAGAGCTGAAAACCTATGTCGAAGCGGGTTATGGCTTTTCGAACCACTTCCTTTTCCTTTCCGCTGAGGTAATTGCAGGATTTGAAGATGGCAATTTCAGATCCTGGGGCTTCAAAGTGAGTTTGAATTTAAGATAAGTGGAAGTGAAAAACGGATCGCTCTTCACCACCTAATCATCATGCTAACTGGCACCGTTATTGGCAGCCAGAAGCCATGCAACGGATTGCTTCCCGCTCGTGCCTTCCCGATGAAAAATCGGGACAGGCAGCGGTCGCAATGACGGATCATTTTTTT
>JAVHPO010000404.1:0-7919 GCA_036170635.1 Prolixibacteraceae bacterium
CTTTTCTTTGTCGGGATGAGTTGGATCTACTTTGTTTTGTTTGTCTGCTTGACAAGTCCCGGTGTTCGTAAAACATAACATTGACACTATCACCACCAGCAGAAAATGAATACTCCTT
Source organism: Prolixibacteraceae bacterium (assembly GCA_036170635.1). GTDB lineage: Bacteria > Bacteroidota > Bacteroidia > Bacteroidales > Prolixibacteraceae > CAINVV01. The sequence continues at coordinate 119 of JAVHPO010000404.1, forward strand.
TTACTTGTTTTGTTTTTTTGTTTCATACCCAATGTTTTTTACAACTATCTAATTATAATGATTTTACTTTCGCCTGAGTTAATAACCCAATCATTCATTTTTACAGAAACCGGTAATAAATCGTCACTCAAATTAACCTGACCGAAGGGATATGCCGCATCGAAAGAAGCATTCGAAAAACGCGGCATTCCATGTTGATTTACCGGCCGACCTTCGTAATGTTGATACTCACTTGGATGAAATGGTCCGATTAACGCTTTGGTCATGGCGGCTTTCCCCTGGGGTTTTACATACACCGAGAAGAACGGTGCATTATTTCCTTTGGTTACCGTACTGAATTTAATCCCCGGACGGTTCATAATCTGCCAGTCGCGCAATTCGCCGCGACCGCCCAATGATACCGTCCCGGTACCGATACCCCCTAATGGCAATGCCACATTGAGAAGATGATTCTGATCGTAATGTTTCAGAACAGGCCAGTTCACGGCATTAGTTTGGGCAAATAGGGCAAATCTCAAAATGCAGAATACAGAAAATAAAAAAGTTCTTTTCATAGCACAAATTATATGACTGGCAAAATCTGGTTCACCTTAATTTCAATTATTTGCTGATTGCGAAGAATGAAAAACGTATGATTGGCCATCTTCTGATTTGCATTCAGATACGCTTTCAGTTCGATAGTATTTTTAATTTCTGATGCATTAATTTTTTGAATCAGGTCACCAGCTTTCAGCAAGTATTTTTTAAGTACTGAACTTTCGTCTAACCGGGTAATTGATACGCCTCCATCACCAAAACCTGCTCCAAAAGCCGATAGTTCATCTCCGGCAGGCTCACTTAATTTTGCACCCAACCATTCTATTACAAAACTTAAATCAGGTGATTTTACCTGGACTATTTTAATTGTAACCAAAGGTATTGCAGGTGTTTTTGCGATAGCTTTCAATGAGGGTTTAGTCACCCCAAACTGATTCATCGGGAAATTTGCAAATCCAAGGTTAAGGGCTGTAGAACCTTCTTTCACTCTAAAATCACCGGTAGAAGGATTAACAAAAAGCGGGTCGCCGAAAGAAGAGTTTGCATCGCAACCATTTTGGGCAAATTTATTCATCTCAGCAGCCGTAGCAGCAAAGAAATTATAGTCCAACTCTTTCCCCCATTTTCCATCGGCTGCATTTCCACGGTTCATTACAGCCGGTCGATAAGCTGTACAGACGATGTTACTTTTGAAAATATCGCCACTGTTTGGATACCACACATGCGGATGCAGGCTGTTGTTGACAATCACGTTATTGGTCGCCTGCCTGTCGTAACCTTCGCGCATTTTCAATCCACCATTGAGTAAAAGGTTATTGTAGATTCGGTACCACGAAGAACCGTCGTCCAAATCGATATCCCAGCCGTGGTCGCAGCGCCAGCGGTTGTTGCGGATAATGTTTGGTTCGAGAATGTTAAGAAATGGCAAATTCTGATTTTGAGCTACCTCGGGCACCGTTTGATTGATGTCGGGAGACCAGAAACGGTCGCGGCCCCATGAGTTAAAACTACCGTGGTCGCCAGTTTCAAGTACGGTATTGAAAACATCGCAATTTTCGATAATATGGCCACCGAATGTTCCTTCGTTAATGTTTATTCCAGCCCGCGGAACATCGTAAATCGAACAATGGTTCACCCTGATTTTATGCGACATTGAGATATGAACCGGTGCAGTTTGCTTTTCATCTCTTCCGGTCAATGTAATCAGACAATCTTCAACGAGGCAATCGTAAGGATAGTTGTCATTTTTCGGTCCAGGAGTTCTGTCCATCGCCGAAAAATTTTGTGGCCCATACCTGAAAATCGGACTACGCACTGCTCCCGGGTCACCCACAAAAGCAATTCCGTTTGCCCCGCTGTGATGAATGTAACACCCTTTTATGATGATTCTCCGGTTGTAATTATTGACCAGAATCGTATTTCCTCCAACCTGGTCGAATTCACAATCGACCACGCTGCAATCTTCGGCACCCGAATAAACCAGTGCAGCGCCGCGGTAAACAGTCCAGTCGGAGCGCAAAAGAGGTTCCTTATTCTCCATAAATGTGCGGGCAGCATGTCTGAAAACAAATCCTTCCAGGTGAACATTTCTGACCGGATTTTCCTTTGTGCCGTTAAACTCAATTAAATGTTTGAGTCTGACAATCTCAACGGTTGCTGTTTTCATTTCAACATCCGCTTCAGGCATAAAATAAAGTTTCTGTTCTTTCCTGTCGAAAAACCATTCGCCGGGGGAATCCAACTCTTCAAAAATATTCTCGACCATGCGGTAAACCGGGTGCATTTCCGAAGGACGGTTATTTTGCCAGCCGCCCTCATAATTCAATGTCCCATCTGCATTTTTTCCTTTAATAATCCAGTGCATGTCGCCCCACAAAGCTGCATGCATGGCATGAATGTAACCACCTTCCGGATTCTTCCAGCGCCTAATCCTTTCCGGAGACAATGGTGAATTAGCCGAATCAGGTTTGGCCTGATGACTCAAATCCCAGGTATCGAATACATTTTTACCAGCAACCGCATTTGGAAAACGCGCCATACGCTGACGTTTGCCGTTGATATACAACTGGTCGATAAACGGATTTCCTTCAACCTTCGCAGCAAAAATGCCTTTCTCTCCTTGTTTCCATTCCAACTTAAGCAAAGTGCCACCAGAAATGATTGCCGAGCCTTCTTCTTCAGCCTGATAAATTACAGAAGCTTTAGCATCAACATCAGTAAAACTGATAGTTTCGGGTAAATAATAAACTCCCTGGGCAAAAAGCACCTTTACAGAAGCTCTTTGCGGCAGTTTTCGGACCAACTGCTGAGCCTGTGCAAACGTTGAAACCGGCCTTTCTTTCGTACCCGGATTGGCATCATTCCCCAAAGTGGAAACATAAAAGGTTTGAACTTTATTTTTCTTGATCATTTTGCCAACCTCTGTCAATGTTTTTACATCTATGGCTCTCAATTCTCCTTTGTAATCCGGTCCGATATCAAGCGAAAAAATGTTTTTGAATTTAACTGCCCCCAGATAATCGTTGAATATTTTTTCTGCCGGGATACAAAGGTTGTCGTGTTCGGGAAGTGAATAAAACCAGTTGGCACCTCCTTTATGTTCCGGGAGAATTGGATATGTAAACTCGGCGGCAATGTATCCCTTATAGTTGCCTGCATGTTTATTGTATCCGGCACCAGAAATGTCGTCAAGAGCCGAAGGGCTTCCCATTTCACCTAAACGAATGCGACCGGCAGGTGTTCCGTGATTATAACCAGGCAGACAATTGGGCTGAAATTGTTCAACCCATTTATCAGTCTCCTCATGGCTTAATCCACCATTGCCCTGCGCATGATCAAACCAGATGTATTCAATAGGTCCATATTTAGTGAGCAGCTCTTTTAGCTGTTCCTTTTTTATCTCCGGATTTGAGCCTCCGCTTTTAGAAAATTCCGCCCCAGGAAAAGTCCAGTCACCTTCGGAAAAATAGAGTGCCAATTTAATGCCATACTTATCGCACGACTTACGAAGTTTTGCCAGCACATCAATTCCCAACGGACTATTGGTAACTCTTTTATCAGTGGTTTTGGTATCCCATAAACAAAAACCATCGTGATGTTTTGTTAGAAACAGAATATAACCCATTCCGGCTTTTTTTGCCACTTTGCACCATTGATCGGTGTTACAGCCAGTAGCTTTAAAATAGGTGGCATCTTTACCTTTGGTTGGGGTCCATTCTTTGCCGGAGAAAGTACTGAACGACCAGCAGATAAACATGCCGAATTTCATATCAGAAATTTGTATCGCACGGACTTTATCGTCGATCTTTTGGGGGTAATCGGATTCCACTTTTTGTGCAAAACCATCCATTAGAATGGCGCAAAGGATCAAGAATAAAAAAATTTTGAGTTTCATTACTCTCAGATTTTATTAATTAATTGCCACATTCCTTCAGCCATTTTCTTCTCTGTCTTGCTTCCTGAAATCATCAGACTTATCAGAAGGAATAACATCATAGATTTGTTCATCCCTTTTATTTTATGGATTGGCTAAATTTTTATTTATTTTCTGAGAGCCAGGAATTTGGAATTTCTGATATGCAACTTTAACTTGCTCAAGCTGTTTCTTATCAAAATTCATGAAAAGGGGTACCATTAACGGAAGATAGACGATGGCCAGATTCTTTTCTGCCGTTATCCTATTCAGAAAAATACTTTTACTATAGGCATCGAGCATTGGAAAAAGTGCAATAAACTTTCGGTTCTTTTCAATCGTACTAAATGGCAAGGGAGATTTGCTGATTCCGAATGCCCTGATCAGTGGAACACTTTTACATATTATCTGAAAAAGCAGGTCTGAATGAAGCTCATAATCCGTGTTAGTCCATTTTCTCAATGCAAACAACTGTGTATCATAATTATCCGAAGTTAGCATTTGTCGGGCAATAGGTTCTGAATAAATACTAATTGTAAAGGCTGCGATGCTGTCTTTGATTGGCCCGTTTACAAAATGCCATAGGGTATAGGAAGAATAAACAGCCCCATCGACCACTGCATTCTTAATTGTTTGCGGGGTTGCCCCGGTGACAGCATCCACCATAGTGGATTTAACTTTAACCGTTTTATCTACTAAATCTTCCTTTCCCAGAATCCGTAGCATACTGTTTCTGTTCTTTAAGATCTGATCTAGTTTGAGGTAATCGGACGGCTGGAATTTTTTGTGATCAAATTTGGTAAGTGGTTTGCCAGGTATGGTGTCAAAATCTTTATAATTCCCAGCAAGATCCCAGTAAAATATGATCGATACATTGGCACACAGTGCATCGTCACAAACTGGCATGTTAATTTCCGCCTTATATCCTATAGGAATTTGGTCAGTATTATTACAAATCTTTATCGTATTGGTTATAGTAAAGTCAGCTGATTTATAAATAAATGCCTTACGACATGTAGCTCCGCGATCCTGAGGATGCGGAGCCGGATGAATCAACCCGACGGTGAAAAACCAAATTAACAGTCCCAATTCCAGTAACATCTTCTATTCTATTTTTGAGATTCGATCAGGGTAAGGTATTCCTTCAGGTACGAGGTATAAACACCACGTGGATTGACATTGTACTTTTTGCAAATGGAAGCAGCCAAACCTACCGCAGCGCCCATTTGACCCGTAGTACGCATCACACGGGGGCCGCCAAGTCCAATATGTGAGCAACTAAAGTTACGGCCTGCCATAAAAAGGTTGCTTATATTTTTAGAATAAAGACTGCGGTACGGAATGCTGTACTGCTTGGTTTTATAGAACATGGCTTCTGAAAGGAAATTGGGTTTATCGGGGTCGAGTAGGTTTACTTGAAAATGAACATCCACTTCCCGTTTTTCAAAAACCACGGCATCCTCAAACTCTTTGCTGTCGCGTGCGTCATTAAAAGTATAGATATAATCTCCTACCAAACGTCGGGATTCACGTTTTCCCAAAAGGTAAGACACCCATTTTAACTGAAGGCTATCAGCCCTCAGTTGCTGGTTGGAATTGTAGATTGTTCCATATTGACCCTGATCGGTATTGGGTCTCCGGATTTTTGGATTTTTGAAGTTGTAGAATGATCCGTAGATGGCCCTGAACATGTGATCTCGTATAGTTTCGGCATCATCGATCTGACTTAAATCGTTGCTCGAAAACTCCCATTGCCATTCTCCTTTTTGCTCCGCATAAGGCCCGGCCACCTCCATTGCCCATGGCACTTCAGGAAAAATGACCCGCTTGCCCGCATTTTCAGATCCCCATAAAACCGAGGAGCCCATCACAAAGTTATCTGCAGTTTCGGGACTCCACAATAAGCCTTGTGCATCCCAGTTTTCGTTGTATTTCGAAGAAGCTTCCCGTCCGTAGTTATATTCTGCTCCTCCCCAGTAGCCAATCCAGCCATCACCGGTACAATCGGCAAACAAGGGTGCTTTGAACCGCAGCATCTCGCCTGATGAAGTGTGCCGGGCATCAACTGAGGTAATTCTTTGGTTTTCGGCTTCGGCTGCATAAGCCCTGAAATTGTAAAAAACATCGATATTCTTATACTTTTCTACGTTGGCAGTGCGTTTCTGGTCATCTTTAAGCGCTTCTGCCGAACCATTTGGATAATGTTCAGTATCAAGCATCTTCAGAATCCGTTCAAACTTTCCATATATACCTAGCGTGTGAACACGGATTTCCCCGCTTGCATTCCCTCCCAGAATAGGTCGGTCATGCACAAGGGCCACTTTCATTCCCTGTTCAGCCGCAGCTATGGACGCTGCACATCCTGCAATTCCACCACCTACGACGACCAAATCGTATTCCACTATTTTTTGAGGTACCGCTTTTACTCCGGATTGTTTGGAACGCCAGCTTTTCATTGCTTCTATATCTGTAGGAAGCTTTTCGCGTTCCGACATGGTCAGGTACACCGCATCACATCTGCCTTCAAAGCCAGTTAAGTCCTGAAGGGAAAGTGTTTTGTCACCTTTGGTCATGTTTATTCTTCCTGCATATTCCCAGTTCCATCCCGGATTTTTACCTAACTCACGATCCAGACGTTTGCCCTCGATCGCTACATGAAAACGTCCGGGAGCATCCCATTTGCCGGGAGCCCAGTTTTTTGTACGGGCCCAAACAAAATACAATCCCGGACTTTTTATCGTAATTTTTGTTTCGGCATCTTTTACCGGAATTCCCATTCCATGCGCCAACAAATAGGGAGACCCCATTTGTTCAACAAACTGCGGATCAACTACCCAACCGCCTTTTTTTGTAAAACTTTCGGCTTCTACAAATATGGATTGAGCATGGATTCCGGCAATTCCTGCAAGGAATAACCAGATAATTAATAGCATGCGTTTCATCGTTTTATAATTTTAATTAGCATAAATTTCATTAAAAATCCAAACTCCACGAGTTCTTCCATTCAATAATAGCCGAATCATTCCTGAAAACCAGATGAAGCTGATGGGTGTTGTCTTGTCTTTTACCGCTGACTGAAGTCAATCACGTTAAATTCGTATATGGACGGAGGGGTGGTTGCCCGAAGTACTTTCAGCCGGATTTTTGAAGTCTGGTAAATGACCGGAAATCGGATCACTTTACAATCGTCCATTGAAGCTTCATCATGATAAATATTCAGCCATTCATTGTCTTTCCAAATATCAATATTGTAAGCTTCAATCCGGTTGGTGCGGTAGTTAGAAAACTCGTCGTCCTTTTTTTTGCTTTTGAGTATGTCCTGATATTCGAAGATGCTGATTTTATTAAACTTCTCGGCCGGGTTTAACTCAACAACCAATTCGGCAAAGGTATCTTTAGCGGCCCAGCGGGTTTGCATTCCGCCATCTACCGCGAATTTGGCATCGAGCAACACCTCCTTCTGAAGGTCAGATGAACTGGCAGTTGCCGGTTTCCCCATCGAGATAAATCGTCCGTTTTTAGGAAGCGGTTTCCCTTTTTGAATGTTAATACGTTGAGCCAGGGCTATGGCGGTGTTGGCTTCGTGTTCATAGATCAGTCCTGAAGGACCAGGGGGAATATCAATTACCAGGGCATTCTTGTTGGCCGTACACCAATAAAAAAGCTCCTCCAATTCATCGAGACTGCGTGCAGGAACTGGCTTCGACTTCTGAAACCAACTCCAGGGTTTGCTAATACAGATAGTATGTTCAAATGGCATATAATACGATTGTCCATTATGCAGGTATTGCTTTTTGTCGGCAAGGTGTGCGATCTTTGGATCCCATAAACGGAAATCTCCGGGGAAATACT
>JAVHPO010000405.1:0-1535 GCA_036170635.1 Prolixibacteraceae bacterium
TTAACAGGCATCACCGGAGTCAGTGGATCGGGCAAATCATCCCTGATCAAACGCATTTTATATCCGGCTCTCTCAAAATATTATGGCGGATACGGTGAGAAAACAGGCGATCATACCGGTCTTGGTGGAGATTTGGACAGAATCACGGCCATAGAATTTGTAGATCAGAATCCCATAGGTAAATCATCCAGGTCGAATCCAGTCACCTATCTGAAAATCTACGATGAGATCAGAAAATTGTATGCAGAACAACCGGCAGCAAAAGTGAATGGGTTTACTCCATCCCACTTCTCCTTCAACATTGACGGAGGAAGATGTGAAACCTGTCAGGGAGAGGGAGAAATTAAAGTGGAAATGCAATTCATGGCCGACATTCTCTTGACATGTGAAAGTTGCGGTGGCAAAAGATTCAAATCTGATGTTCTGGATGTAAGTTATCGCTCGAAAAACATCTATGAATTGCTTGAGTTAACTGTAGATGAAGCCATCGAGTTTTTTAATGAAAAACCAACAGGAAAAAAGATTGCTAAAAAACTACAGCCATTGCAGGATGTTGGGCTGGGGTATGTACATCTGGGACAATCGTCGAGCACACTTTCAGGTGGCGAAAGTCAACGGGTGAAACTTGCCTCATTTCTTGCCAAAGAGAAGGAGGGAGCGACACTTTTTATCTTCGATGAGCCAACAACCGGATTGCATTTTCACGACATCCACAAATTACTTGACTCTATGAATGCTTTGATTTCCAGAGGACACACAGTTCTGGTTATCGAACACAATCCTGAAGTAATCAAAGTAGCAGACTGGGTAATTGATCTGGGACCGGAAGGGGGTGATGAGGGAGGATACAAACTCTATGAAGGAACTCCGGAAGGTCTGGCAAAATGCAACTCCTCCTTTACCGGTAATTTTCTAAGTGACCACCACCTTATTTAGCCCTGAAATCATACTCAAAAGGCAGGCATATGTAAATAATTTTATCTTTGTCGTACACAAATAGGAAAACAGCAACTGATGGATAATCCGGACAAATTAAGCCGTTTAAAATCTGCCATAAAGACGAGTGACCAGGAATTAATAGATCATGCACTGGAGGAGATAAAAACCAAAGGTGACGAATCTGATATTGCCCCTCTCATCACATTTCTTCACCAAACATCCAGCATTGAAGTTAAAGAGATTATTTACCAGCTATTAATTGATTTAAAGCATGAAAATTCGGTAGACCAGCTGATCCATGAACTTGAAAATGAAAAGGATCTGGATATTCTGGAGCGGTTGGTGGCCTCATGCTGGCAAAACGGTCTGAATTACAGCAGGCACCTTCCCTTCTTCGTTCAGCTCATCATTGATCAGGAGTTCCAGATTGCTTTCGAAGCTTTTACGGTCATCGAAAATATGTATGGCAAAATAGAAGGAGACACTGAATCCATGCTTCTGAACAAAATTGATAAAAGCCTGCCTCTTGCGGAGGAGAGAAAACAGTATTTGTTAAAAGGATTGCTGGAAATAATACCTAATATTCCAATTGATCA
>JAVHPO010000406.1:0-18207 GCA_036170635.1 Prolixibacteraceae bacterium
CTGGTATTGTCGAGCAATGTTTTCAATTCGGTAACATAATCAGCCAATGTTTTATAAAAACTATTGACATCGAATGGTAACACATCAGCATTGGCCATTCTCATCATAGCCCGGCCAGCGGTTTTTGACAAAGTAATACCGTATTGAAACCCGGGATCTTTGAATTTTATAAAATGATCATAAGAATCAAAAATGGAATGATATTCTCCACCTTGTCCTTCTCCGCCAAAACCCAGGTTCAAAGATGCAATGCCCAAAAATTGCAGAAAGCCAGACCAATCGGAGCCTGCACCCAAAGCGCCAAGTTTGATATTTTTATTCCCTGACATTTTGGCCCGTGCAGTTTTATCGGCAGTGACCATATCGGAAGCATATTTTCTCTCCTTTATGCTCACCCCGGTTTGCGGATCCATCACCTCATTCGCTATTTCATTAAAAAAAGGTTCCAATGTGTGCGAACCCCCAGCGCTTATAAAACCGCGGGAATTGGCTACTGTAACAAAAAACAGGAGCATCAAAACAAAATATAAAGTTCTCATAATTGTGGTCCTTCGTTTTAGCGTTTGTTAAAGGCTGTACCTTATCTTTCTTTGATCAAATAGTCTCCTTCCTGAAGCTTAAACGATGAACTTTCAGGTTTTGTTTCGAAGGAAATATTCGTGTTTACATTTGTCACTTTCCACTGTGTACGCGCTTTTACGGATGGTTTAAATAAGGCTATTGTGCCAGTTGGAACTGTCAACTTCACCATGATGCCGCCTTTGTCCTCCCGGTTCCATGCAACTTTGATATCCCCGGCAGGGGCATGGTAAACCGCTTCGGCGTGGTTGAGCCCTTCCGGAAAAACAGGGGCCACCAGGAATTTTTTAAAACCGGGAGATTCATCCAGCGGCCTGATTCCGGCCAGCCATCGGAAGTACCATTCCGATACGGTTCCGAACATGGGATGGCAATTCGAATAGGTGTTGTCGCTCTCTTTCCAGGTCTCCCAAAGGGTAGTTGCTCCCCTGCTGATCATATGACCCCAGCCAGGATAGACCGTACTGTTCACAATCTTGTAGACCTCGTCGGCATGACCCGTCATGGAGAGCGCCTCCAGGATATATTTGGTACCAAAGATACCTGTGGTGAAATGGCCTGCAGGTTCGCTGTGAACTGCCTTGAGCAGGGAGTCTGTGGCTGCCGTAAGCTCTTTTGGTGGAATGATCCGGTAGTAGATCAGCGTCGAAAAGAGGGTCTGCCGGTTGATGGGATCCGGGACCGGTTGGTACCAAAATTGATCGAGCAGCTTCCTGGTAAGGGACTTTTCAAGATCCCTGAATTTTTCACCGTTGGCTTCATCGTGCATGATCTTTGCAAACCGTTGCATGATGCGGGCGCAGTCGAGGTAGTGGGTGGTTCCAATCAACTGCACCGGAACTTTCACCATCGACTCGTGATCACTGAGCCCTTTGTCGACAATCCCGTCAGTGTGCAACCTTTTCACCTTCTCCATCCACTCAAGGTCCTTCCGGTACAACTCTTGGACGATTGCTGTATCTCCATAATATTGAAAAAGCTTGTACTGTGTGATCAGAAATGCAGATTCCCAGCTTATCCCGCAATATTTGATACCGACATAGGGAGCAGTGTCGATAAAGATGGAGTCCTGCATGGCATCCACCCAATCGTAAACCGTTTTGCGGTAAAAGGATTGCATATTGAAATTGCAGATGAAAGTTTCGCTCGTCGCGTTCAGGTCGCCACCATAGCCGAATTTCTCCCTTGCCGGACAGTCTGACTGCACCGTAATCAGGTTGCTCAGAAAGGTCTGACGGCAGATCTTCTGAATCTCGTTCAGGATCGGGGAAGAGCAGGTGAACCGGTTCTGGTTTTCCACATCCGAGTGAAAAAAGAGGGCTTCAATATCCTCTTTTTGAGGCATGTACTTCAATCCTGTGATTTCCATGTATCGAAAGGTATGAAACGAAAATTGGGGCTGCCAGGTCGCCGTTTTTTCGGCTCCGAACATGTAGCTATCTGTCTGCCAGGCAATATCAGGAGCCCCGGGGCCTCCCCTCCCCTTTTGTTTGACCTGCCCGGCCACCGTGGTCATGGGATTTAGCGTTCCGTTTTCGTACAGGCGCTCTCCAAACCTGAAACGGATCGTATCGCCCGGTTCGCCGGTGAGCTTTATTTTGTATAAGCCGGTCATGTTGGTTCCCATATCGACGATGGTGGTTTTGCCAACGGTACGGATGTCAACCGGATGAATTTGTTTGGTCACCTTGACAGCCGGGAAGAAAGACTGCTGTAGTACTCCTCCCGGACCATACATCTTTACCGGATGATTCCACAGCCTGTCGTCGAATCCCGGTAGGTTCCATCCTTTGATCTCTTTTCGTGCATCGTAGTGAACGCCCAGGTAAACATTGTTCCTCATCAGCGGACTGTCCGCTGTTTTCCAGCTTGTGTCGGTGACGACAGACTGCGATGTTCCATCTACATAGGTGAGCTGTAGTCTGGCAATCCACTGTGGTTCTCCGGTTGGCAGAAAGGTTCTGAGGTTTCTGCCAAACATTTTCAATGGCAGCAAATTGTAAAAGCCATTTCCTAGTTCAATACCGATAGTATTTGCCCCGCTCCTGAGCAGTGATGTCACATCGTAAGGTGAATAGTAGATCCGCTTGCTGAAATTGGTCCAGGCAGGATCCAGCAGATTGTTTTCGATGGGTTTGCCGTTGATGGAGGCCAGATAGTACCCAGCAGCCGTTATTGTCAAAGTTGCCTTTCTGAGTTTCCCGGTCAGGGTAAAATCCTTTCTGAACAAGGGCGCGGGATGATCCAGATACATAAGTGAATCTGCTAAAACCTGATTTTCCCTAGCAGCAATCCACGATGCTCCCTGGAACTTGCCTAAATCAGAATTTTGGGCTTGCAAAGGATCCGGTACAACTTGCAGAAGAAGCCATAAAACAACAGCTGTTCGGAGAACTTTTATGTAAAGCATTATTTGATAGATTATGATCTATTTTTTTACCACGAAGGTGTCAAAGGAAAGCACTAAGGCCACAAAGTAAAGTGCTTATTTTGTGACCTTTGTGCTTTCCTTAGTGTCCTTTGTGTTGAATTTTTACATTTACCATTTTACCAGGTCATTCGACCTGATTCCGGTTGCAGGGAAAGGATGCTGTTCGTCAAATGGATAGAGCGCTCTTTGGTCTTCGATGACGATCATATCTTCCTTGACAGTGCCATCCGGATTCATCGCCTTGGAAAGGTCCAATCCCAGGTATTTGGCTAAAAATGGGTAAACTGCCGCCCTTTTGTTGATGTCATAACCATGTTTGTCGTTGGGAAGGTGAAGATTCTGGACCAAATCCGATTTGCCAAAGAAATTGTATATGTATTTCAGGTGAGGAAGTTCAACCTCAGGGTTATTTTTGGTCCAGTCGCCTCCGTCCGAGACCAGCAACATTGGCCGGGGAGCCGCGCAGGCCGCGATTTCCACATTGTTTGTCTGATAACCAACATCTTTGTGAATCGGCATACCACTTTCGCAAACACAACCTCCGAAGAAGTAGGCTGAAACCATCACGACAGGTACTGATACCTTCACCCGGTTGTCGATGGCCGTTAGTAAAAATGTCTGAGTTCCACCGCCTGAAGCGCCGGTGCAAGCAATCTTTTCAGGATCGGCGCCCATTTCCAAAATAAAATCGAGGCAACGAATGCTGTTCCAGAGCTGCAATTTAAGCGCTTCAGGATGATCATGTTTCCAGCCGAGTTCTTCCATCTGGCCATAACCGACCATATCGTAGCCGAAGACCATTGCACCCATTCGCGCCAAGGCCGCAAACCTCTTCTGGGCATCTGGCCGATATCGTCCGACATCGCCCTTCTTGTGCCAGTGACCGTGAGGACTGATGATCCCGGGCAATTTACCCTTGGCATTTGTTGGTGTGTACAGGCTTCCGGTTACGTAAACCCCGGGCAAACTTTCAAAGGCGACATTTTGCACCTGATAACCATCGAAAACCCTCTTGGCCCCAATGATTGGGTTCAAAGGGCATTTCTTTGGAAATTTGGTCAATCCTGTACCTTTTAAAATATGTTCCTTGATTAGTTTTGCACGCTTCTCCCAATCCTTTTGTGTTGTATAGCTCTTTTTCTGCGTTTCAAGAAAATCCTTACCCTGCTGCTCAGTAAAATAATCCCCCTGACAAAGCATGCTTGGCGAAACCTTGGCACTCTTCTTCTGCTCTTTAGCTTGCGTGGTGGCAAAAGCCAGCAAGAGAGAGCAGACCATCAGTAACCTGAAAATTTTTCTCATTTAGTGAATGTATTAATAGTTTGGTTCTAAAATTAAGCAAATTTATAATACATATAGTTGAACATTTTCTATTCATTATGGTTACTTATGTGTACTATTGAAGCACTTTGAATCAAATACAATAAGCAATTGGTTATGAGGCACAAAATTTTAATAGTTGATGATGAGAAGAGTATCCGGCTGCTTCTTCAGAATTTCCTGTCCAAAACCTATGAAGTTGAAAGTAAAAGTGATGGAGTAGATGCGCTGGAATGGTTGGAAGACAACCTGCCCGATCTGATTATCTGCGATGTCCAAATGCCAAACATGGATGGGTATCTTTTTCTTGAAAAGGTAAGGCAAAGAGGGTTCACCAAACATACTCCCGTTATCATGTTATCCGGTGTTGAGAGCAGCAAGGAGAGAGTAAAATGTTACAAGCTTGGTGCGCAGGATTTTTTGGCAAAACCTTTTAATCCAGAGGAGTTGGCGGAAGTGATCAATAAGAATTTATTTCCGGTTCATTATGCCTTAAAATGGTAGAAATATACAATTCATACAATTGTCATCGATCTTTTATGCTGTCAAGCTTGAATTGAAATTATGGATACAAGATTAAGTGTGTTATACATAGGACAGTCGTCTGAAAACATAAATGCCCTTCAGAACCATCCTGAAGTATCTTTATTTCAGTGCACCAACGCATTGGAAGCCATCAGGTACCTGAAGTCCCAGCTGAAACCGGATGTGGTTATTTCGGACTACTTTCTCTCCGGAGGCAGTGGAATTGAAATTCACGAATGGTTGAGAGAAAGAGCTGATTTTGACAGGGTGGCTTTCATTTTATTGACACATGAATTCAGGGAGGATTTCATCAGAAAGGCCTTTGAGACAAGGATGGATGATTTCTTTGTTCTTCCGCTTCCTTCGGCCGACAGTATGGTAGGCCGCATCAGGTTTTTGGCAGAGTATCGAAATAAATATTCTATTTCAACCTACCATAAGATCCAAACAGAGGATCAGAAATATGAAATGCCTTGGTCTAAAAGGGCTTTTGATCTTTTTGTAGCTTCTACTGCGCTTATTTGCCTATCTCCTATTCTTCTAATTGTTGCTTTGGCTATTCGGCTGGAATCCAAAGGCAAAGTGTATTATATCTCCAAAAGAGTTGGACGCGAACCATTTGATTTTTATAAACTTCGCTCGATGAGAACCGGGGCTGATAAAGAACTCAAAAATCTGGCCAGGGACAAAAATCAATATGCAACCGTGTCAGAGCAATCTGAAATTGACTTCTCCAAGCCATGCCCTGTTTGTGCCAAATTACCTGATGGAAAGAGTTGTTCACCCATCATGCACATAGGAAGTGAGAAAATGTGCGATTACTGGTATAATGTGCAAAAAAGAGAGGTGGCTAAATCCAAGTCTGCCTTTATCAAAATTGCAGATGATCCACGGATCACCAAAGTTGGAAAGTTCATCCGTAACACCAGTATCGATGAACTTCCCCAGTTAATCAATGTCATCAAGGGTGATATGTCTATTGTCGGAAACAGGCCCCTCCCCGTTTATGAAGCTGAACTGCTAACCCGGGGATTGGTATCCAAAAGATTCCTTGCACCGGCAGGAATCACAGGTTTGTGGCAAGTAGAACTTCGGGGGAAAGGCGGAGTGATGTCTGAAGAAGAGCGGATGAGACTGGACAATGAATATGCCGATCACTTTATTGGCGATAAATATTCCTTTTGGTATGATCTTAAGCTGATACTCAGAACAGTTCCTGCACTCTTTCAAAAGGATACAGTTTGATTGGTTTTTTGATATATTTGTAACAACTGATCCTGTAAAAGTTAAAAGATCTTTGGTACTAAACATATTTTACGCCTGTGAAGAATTGTATTTTGGTATTATCGTTGGTTTTGGTTTTTCTGTCAGGTCGGCAAAAATGCTCAGCCCAGCAAATGGACGAGCAAAATTTGCTCTCACTCGACATCGAATCCCTGCTTCCTCCCCTGGAAACTATTATTGATTCAGCCATTGCAAAGAATCCATATGTAAAATTCAGGGATCAGCAAATCATTGTCAATGAATTCAAATTGAAATCAGACCGTGTACGCTGGATGGAAAATCTGGGATTACAATCTGATGCCAGGTATGGTACTTTCGATAATTTCTCAATGAACACTGCTGCAGGTCAAACACCGTCGGTCATTGCGACCAGAAACAATCAGTTTAATTACGGAGTCGGCGCCTACATCAAACTCCCTCTTTTTGATTTTGTAAACCGCAAACATCTGGTTGGTGCAGCGAAAGCCGAAATGGATCAGGCAATTAGCCTTGCCGCAGTACAACGTGACGAGTTGCGACAGGCGGTCATCAAGCAGTACAATGAGCTGGTTTTGAAGATGAAACTGCTTAAAATTAAATCTAAATATCTTGAAACTTCTCATATCAATATACAAATGGCTGACAAAGAATTCAAAAATGGTGTATTGTCAGTAGCAGAATATTCAAAGATATCAGAAATCGTAAGCCTTGCCGAAACCGATTACCAAACAGTGTATACTGAATTTACAACAGCTTATATGATTCTTGAAGAATTAGCTGGTTTTAAATTCAAAATAAACAATATTCTAACGATAAAAAATGAAACTAAGTGATTTCATAAACCTAGTTCGAAGACATATAATTCTTTTACTTGTTACACCGGTTCTGTTAGCCGGTATTGTTGCTGTTTTGACAAAAAAACTAACATCCAGGTATGCATCAGAGACCACTCTTTACACCGGGATTGCCTCAGGATCAAGCGTAGAGATGGATAAATTATTCAATTATCAGGCCTCAAATACGGCTTTCGATAATTTAATCAGTATTGTTCAGTCGCGCAAAACCCAGCAAGAGGTAGCAATCAGGTTGTTGGCAGAACATTTAATGCTTGCCACATATGATCCACGTTACATATCCCAAAAATCATTTGATGAACTACAAAGGATTACTCCTGCCTATATCAGATCTATGGTAGCTGAATCTGGAAGTCAACCTAATACGCCTGAAATAAGGGTTTTATCCTCAGTAAAAGACTCCCTTCATCCTAAATTAAGCATACATATCGTAAAATCAGATGAAACACTTTTTTCAATTTCCCATCAACATAAAATTTCTGTCCCCGAATTAAAGATGCTGAATAGTCTTCAAAGTAATAAAATAAAATTAGGTCAAAAATTAATTGTAGGCAAAGAAACTTATACTAAACCTAATGTTACATACAAGGATTCGGCTGATTTTCCCAACCCGATTGATAGTACGAATATTTTCCCATTCTCCCAACTTAGCCCTGTAAACATTGACTCATATCCTGAATCAGTTAATCAGAGTGCATATGAAAGAACAGTATCAAACCTGACAAATCTTATGTTGCGCAATGACACCAACTTTGTCTACAAATTACTCAATTATGTTCACCCACATTACTCCATTGATGCTATCTCGTCCATTCGTATCTGGAGGATAGCCAATAGTGACCTAGTTCAGTTAAAGTATGAAACTGATGAACCGGGAATATGTCAACAAACACTTTTAATTTTCACAGAAGTGTGCATAAGGAATTACAAAAACATCAAAAAAAATCGTTCTGATGACGTTGTAAAATATTTTGATTTTCAGTTAAAGCAGGCTGGAGATCAACTTAAAGTTGCCGAAGATAAGTTACTGAAATTTAATACGGATAACAACATCATCAATTTCAATGAACAAAGTAAGACAGTTGCACTGAAAAAAGAAGATTTAGATGTTCTATACAACAACAATAGAATTAGACTCGCAGGGGTACAAGCTGTGATACAAAGTCTCGAAGAGAAACTCGGCAATCAGCATCAAATTCTGTTAAATAATTCCAATATCATTGAAAAACGGAATCAACTTGTTGACCTGAATTACAAGATTGCATCTGCTGAAACTGTAGGTATGGGAGAAACTATAGATCAAAAAAAATTGGTTGATATGAAAACCCGTGCGAATAAACTAAAAGATGATATCACACAGGCAGTAAACCAATTATACAGTTCTAACAATTCTCCTGATGGACTTCCAATTAGTAAATTGCTTAACGATTGGCTCAACAACATTATTGAAGCCGAAAATATTAAGGCCGGGATGAAGGTATTATCGCAAAGAATGAAGGAATTTCAGAAACAATATGACGTATATGTGCCTGCAGGATCAAATATCAAAAAAATTGAACGGGAGATTTCAGTGGCAGAACAGCAATATCTGGATATTCTGCGCAGTTTAAATCTCGCCAGATTGAAAATGCAGGACAATGAGTTGGCTTCTATTATTAAAACAGTTGATCCACCCTACTATCCTTTGAATCCAGAGCCTACCAAAAGGAAATTGATGGTTATAGCAGCTGCTATGCTCGGTTTCATGATTGTTTTGGTGAATATTTTTGTCTTGGAATTTTTTGACAATACCCTGAAGAATCCTGCCAGGGTCTCCGGCTTATTGAAGTTGCCCTTTCTGGCAGTTTTTCCCAAGATACTCCTTAAGGTAAGGGGGATCAATTACCTTTACATCACCAATCGAATGCTGGAAATTGCCATCCAGAATATTGAATTATTTTTTAAAAAGTCGCACACTGAAAAACAAACCAAAATCATCCTCATTTTCAGCACAATAAATGAGGAAGGGAAGACGGTTATTGCGGGAAATTTAGCCCAAAAGCTAAAAATGCAGGGTGAGAAAATATTTTATTTGAATTATTCCCTCAAATCATTGCACAATTCAGAAAATTCGCAGTTGGGCTTCCCCGATAATTATGTTGCAACCAAGGTTCTGAGAAGCCCACCAGAACCCGAGAAATTTTCCATCATCAACTGGCTATTGGGCTATCCGGATACAAGGACAGATCCAAGCAGTCAATTTTTGGCTAATCCTGCAAATTATCTGGCCCAGGAGGAGATCTGCTATTACAAGGTAAATGATCAATTCTATCTTGCAAAAAGTTACGAGGATATTTTAAACCAAAACGGCGTCAAACTATCGTATGTTCCTGATTATGTGCTCATCGAGATTCCTTCTATTCTTTATTATCCCTATCCGGTCGATTTGATCGCTAATGCCGATATCGCGCTGCTCGTCTGTCGTTCGAACAGGGTATGGTCAACTGCTGATCAGGGAGTTTTGAATGTCATGACGCAACTGGCCGAAAACAAGACCCACTTTATTTTGAACGGCGCCGAACTCCCTGTAATTGAATCATTATTGGGTGATTTGCCGAAGGAAAGAAGCGCAGTCCGCCGATATGCCAAACAATTTTTTCGACTTCAGTTTTTCTCAAAAAATAAGTTTTAGAAATGTCCACAAATTAAGCACAACCTAATCTAAAATTAAATAACCTCCAATTGCATGAGCATAAGAAATAAAATAGTTGTTCTTTTCTTTTCATCAGTAATTATTTTATTGGTAGCACTCTTTATTTTTCGTATGACCCAAGAATGGCAAAATGAGTTAATCTTTTATTTTCTGGGCGCTTTGCTTTTCATTTTCTTATCAATTTTCTTCTTCATTTTATATGCCTGGATCAGGCGACCGCTGAAAATAATCTCAAATAGTCTTAGACATGGGGATACAACCCAGCTTAAAGATCTCGAGAAGCATAAAGATGAATTCAGTCAGATTGCAAGGCTAATTTCAGTTTTCAACAACCAAAAGCTGGAACTTGAAAGGGAGAATATAGAAATCAACAGAATTCAAGCCCAATTAATCAAACAAAGCACCATCCTTCATAGTCTTGCCATTGCCTCAAACCATCTTTTAAGCGACGGAGATTTTGATTCGGCCATACATGCTGCACTGGAAACCATCAGTACTGCTGCTGGCATCAACCGGATTTTGATTTATAAAAATATTGAAAACAGCGAATTACAAGAGAGACTGGTAAAACGAATTTATGATTATACCCAGCAGAAATTGACCGGAGATGTTGATAGCAGTGAATGTGAGACCTTTTTCAACCACCAAATGAATGATTGGCATTCGACTTTGTCGGCCGGAAAAACCATCAGGAAATCTGTAGAAAGACCAGTGGCAGGTGAAGAAACGGCACCGGAAAGAATGCAACCCAGATCGATCATGTTAGCGCCAATTATGGATCAAAAAGCTGAGGAATTCTGGGGTTTTATCGCGTTTGCCGATTGCATCAACAATCATACCTGGACTGATGAGGAGGAGACTTTACTGAATATGCTGGCAAGGAACATTGGAGTAGCTATCAGAAGACAAATTTCACAGGAAGAGCTGCTGAAAGCGTTGGAATCAGCAAAAAATGCAGATCGGGTAAAGTCGGAATTTCTGGCATCCATGTCACATGAGATCCGTACCCCAATGAATGGAGTAATTGGCATGACGAGCCTGTTGTTGTTAACTGAACTTACTCCAACCCAAAGAGATTATATCAACATTATTGAAAATTCAGGCGAAAGCCTTATGAGCATCATCAACGAAATTCTCGATTTTTCGAAAATCGAATCAGGGAAAATCGAGTTGGAGGAGTCTCCGTTTGATTTGCGCCTGTGTGTGGAAGATGTGCTTGATTTGGTTGCGATAAAAGCGCTGGAGAAACATATTGAAGTCATCTACTATATAGATCCTAAAGTCAACCGGCATATCCATGGAGACGGTTTCCGGTTACGGCAAATTATTGTGAACCTGGTGAGCAATGCCATCAAATTTACAGAGTCAGGCGACATTTTCATCAATATTTCAGAGGTATCGCATAATGATGGAATTGTGGTACTCGAGTTCTCGGTGAAAGATACCGGTATTGGTATTCCAGCCAATAAAATTGTTTCAATATTCACTCCCTTTACACAGGTGGATAGTTCAACTACCAGAAAATACGGAGGCACCGGTCTGGGTTTGGCTATCACAAGCAGTCTGGTAAAACTTATGAACGGAAGCATTTGGGTCGAAAGTGAGGAGGGTGTTGGTTCGGCTTTCCATTTTACCATACAAAGCAGCTATTGTAAGCCTGATAATGAACGGGATCTAACCAATATGATGTCCATCTCAATTCAGAATAAATCGGTATTGATCGTGGATGATAATGCGACCAACCGGATGGTGTTAAGGTCACAATGTGAATACTGGGGAATGAAAGTATCTACTGCCGATTCAGGTAACGTGGCGCTAAAACTATTGGAGCAGAGCATGTTTAACATTGGCATCCTGGATATGCAAATGCCTGAAATGGATGGCATAATGCTTGCCCGCTCAATCAGAACCAAATATTCATTGGAGGAGTTGCCGCTCATTATGCTTACGTCAGTTGGATTTAATACAGAATCTACTGAACTGAAAAAATTGTTTTCCTATTATGTGAATAAACCAATTAAACATACGCAGCTGGCTGAAGTGATGATAAAAGCAATTTTTCCGGTAAAAAAAATTGATGTTGCCAAACCAAAAGATTTTGATAAGTTGGGTGAAGTTGCACTCAAATATCCATTTACTATTCTTATCGTTGAGGACAATATAATTAACCAGAAACTTATTACCAACGTATTCAAACTACTGGGATATAAGGCCGATCTTGCCGCGAATGGCATTGAGGCCCTGGATGCGTTGAAGAGAAAGAATTATAATCTGATTTTCATGGACATACAGATGCCTCTCATGAATGGCTACGAAGCAACAAAAATCATCATTGAGCACAGGAAAGAAGATCGTCCCGTTATCATTGCCATGACTGCCAACGCGATGGCCGGCGATCGTGACAAGTGTATGGAAGTTGGCATGGATGATTACGTTACCAAGCCTATGAAGATTGAGGTGCTTATCCACATTATCCAACTTTGGGGAAACAAAAAATTCCCTGATCAGAAAAATTAACCCACAAAACCACGACAAGTGCAAAAGATCAATGATTTGTACCCGTTAAACATACTTGTTGCAGAAGACAACGCGATCAATCAAAAATTGATCAAGCAGCTATTTCAAATACTTGGATACAGCATTCACTTAGCAACCAATGGATTAGAAGCATTGGATGCGTTAACCAGATTGCAAATCGACATTATTTTTATGGATATTCAAATGCCTGAAATGGATGGTCTGGAGGCAACGCGGCAAATTATTGGTACTTATGGAGTTCAACGGCCTCTGATCATCGCCATTACGGCCAACGCACACCAGATAGACAAAGAAAGGTGCCTTGCTACAGGAATGGATGATTTTCTCAACAAACCATTGTCAATATTTCAGGTCAAGAGTTGCATTGAAAAATGGGCCATGATGATTGGTGGCAAAAATGAATAATGCACAGAAAATAAAATTCCATCTGACAAATAAAAAGCAAATTATAAACAGATGAATGTAATAATGAAAGTCGTCAAGGAAGATAACTTCCTATCATTAACGGGTAACCTTGTTATCTCATTTTTTGGGATTGCTGGTTTTGCCTTGTTGGCACGTACTTTTCAAATGGAGATATTTGGTGAATGGGTAATTTTCATTTCGGCTGTCGCATTTATCGAGATGTTCCGTTATGGAATTATCAACACGGCTATCGTTCGTTTTCTATCCGGGGCCGGGCCTGAAGAGCGGCTAAAATTCATTGGTTCAAATGGGTTAATAGGTATTGTAGCGACTATAGCTATTGTTATTCTGCTCTATCTTACACTAATTATTTTTGCCAAACCGATTCACAACAGTGGATATGAACTGTTTTTCAAGTGGTATCCCCTTCTCGCACTGATCAATCTGCCCATGAATACGGCACTGGTCATCATGCAGGCTGATTTGCAATTCGGGAAAATATTACTCATCCGATCCATTGAAAGTGTTGGTTTCTTTCTCGTGGTGGTTATTAATTTTCTCTTCCTCCATTTAAAACTTGTACATTTTGTTTTGTCATTTCTAATTATTGATGCTATCACTTCAGGGGTCTGTATTGTCATGGGCTGGGATGGGTTGAAATATATCACTAAATCAACAAAAGAGACTGTAAAAATTTTGCTGAATTTCAGTAAGTACACTACATTTACCCTGATTGGCACCAACCTTCTCCGTAGTGCGGATACCTTCATTATCAGTTTCAGTCCGCTGGGTACAGCCGCAGTAGCATTGTACAGTATTCCAATGAAACTAACTGAATTACAGCAAATTCCTCTTAGAAGTTTTGCTGCAACTGCCTTTCCGAAGCTATCAAGAGCCAGTATGCAAGGGAAAATTGAGGAAGTAAAAAATGTTTTTTACACCTATTCTGGTGCGATGACCTATCTTTTTATAGCCATTAGTGTGGTGACATTTGTTTTTGCCGATCTTTTCATCCTGGTTTTGGGAGGCAAGCAATATATTGGTACAGATCCGGTTACAGGTTTTAATGCTGCCACCATCATGCGAATCTTTTCTATTTATGGACTCTTGCTTCCGATCGACCGGATGACCGGAATCGGACTCGACAGCATCAACAAACCCAACATAAATTTCATGAAGGTAATGTACATGGTATTAGCCAATGTCATTGGAGATTTAATAGCGATTTTCGTTTTCAAATCCTTGTCAATGGTTGCCGTAGCATCCATATTTTTCACTTGTATTGGCATAGTTGTTGGTTACTATTACATGGACAAAGAATTAAAGTTGAATTACAGATACATTTTTACCAGTGGCATTGACTTTTACAAAAAGATATATGGTCAAATAAAAATTAATCTTGGTCGAAGTAATTAAAGGATAGTATGTTAATTGAAAAAAGAATCTACTCAGCGAATGTTAAACCCCTTTGAACGTACCACCGGCTCAGACCGGATGAAATCCCCGGTCAATCTGCTAGCGCTGGTTTCATTGCTGGTTTTATCTGCTTTGATGATTGCGAAACTGGGACTAACGATCGGTTTGGGACTGTTGATACTTCCTTTTGTATTCGCCTGCTTCTATCTGCTGTTCCTCTATCCTGTTATTGGCCTATACACAGCAGTATTCTTCGGATTTACCCTTCTTGGATTGGCACTCTATATAGATTTTCAGGTGGGTCTGTTGATGGATGGTATTCTCTTCCTGACTTTTATTGCACTGATATTTAACAAGTTTTACGACAGACTAGATTGGACACCTGCCAAAAAGGACATTACACTACTGGCCATCATCTGGTTTGGCTATTCCATATTTGAGTTTTTTAATCCTGAATCACAAAGCATAACTGCATGGGCGAACGGTATCAGGGGAATCTCTTTGTACATGCTGTTAATCATTGTATTGACTCTGCTTTTGGTGGATACCAACAAAAAAATTGATTACATTATTTACCTGTGGGCTGGTTTGTCCCTTCTGGTCTCGCTCTATGGGGTTGCCCAGCATTTTTGGGGTGTCAACAGGTTTGAACAGGCCTGGCTCGATGCCGGTGCGGCGCAAACACATGTCATATCCGGAAAATTGCGTATCTTTTCCTTTTTGAATGATGCCGGACAATTTGGGGCCAATCAGGCCTATTCTGCTGTCGTTGCTTTGATCCTTCTCCTCGAAGAAAAAGAGTGGCGAAAAAAAATCTTTTTCATCCTGGTTTCTTTATTGGGATTATACGGGATGTTTCTCTCTGGAACCAGAGGTGCCATAAGTATCCCTTTGGCAGGTTTAGGAACCTATTTTGTGTTGAAAAAGAACAAAATGATCATGCTTTCCGGATTCATCGCTTTGGTTTTGGTTTTTGTCTTTTTCAAATTTACCACAATTGGACAGGGGAATGACCAAATAAGGCGAATGAGAACCGCTTTCGATCCGAATGATCCATCTTTTCAGGTACGGCTCGAGAACCAGCGCATCATGAAGGCCTATCTTACAACCAGACCCTTTGGGGTAGGACTTGGGCAGGCCGGTGTGAAGGCAAAAAAATATGTTCCCAACGGCTACCTGTCTAACATTGCTACAGATAGCTGGTATGTGATGATATGGGCAGAACAGGGTATTGTGGGGCTGTTGCTTCACCTCTTTATTTTGTTTTACATTGTGATCAAATCGGGCTACATGATCATGAATAGAATTCGTGATCCAATAGTGAAGACCAAAATGTCGGCTTTGTTGGCGGGAATGGTAGGAGTAATGGTCGCTTCCTATGGGAATGCAGTATTGGGAACCATTCCTACAGCAGTAACAATCTATATATCAATGGCTTTACTGTTAAATACGGAAAAGTTTGATACTCCTTTGCAGGTAGGTGAAATTAAAAAATAATTCAAATGGTTCATCCACGGGTTACTATCATTACCGTAAATTTCGATCATCCGGAGGTAACGCTCGACCTTCTCGCCTCACTTCGTCTGATTACCTATCCGAATATTGAAATCATTGTTGTTGACAACGCCTCTCCAAATGACGATCCCGAAATTCTGAAGCAATCGTATCCCGAAATAATCTTCATACAAAGCACTGAAAATCTTGGATTTGCCGGAGGAAACAATCTTGGGATCAGGCAGGCCAAAGGAAAATATGTTTTATTCATCAACAATGATACAGTGGTTGATCCGGGTTTTCTGGAGCCACTGGTCGCAAAATGTGAATCCAATTCAAAAATAGGGGCAGTCAGTCCGAAAATTAAATTTTACGATCATCCGGATACGATACAATTCTGCGGTCAGGCGCCCATGAACAATTATACCATGCGTAGCCATGGGATAGGTCATGGAGTAATTGACCAAGGCCAGTTTGAGCAAGATACATTGACCCATTTTGTTCACGGGGCCGCCATGATGGTTCCCATTTCTGTAATAGCCGAAGTTGGATTAATGCCCGAATGCTATTTTCTCTATTACGAAGAACTCGATTGGTGTGCCAGCATCAAAAAAGCCGGATATCAGTTGTGGTACGTCCACAACTCATCCATACTGCACAAGGAGTCGATCTCGACGGGCAAGATGAGTCCTTTCAAGACCTATTACATGAACCGTGCCCGATTGCTCTATTTGCGTCGTAATGTCTCCGGTTTTACCTTTTTCATCGCCATCCTGTATCAAATTCTGATAGCCATTCCAAAAAATTTACTCGTATTCGCACTAAAAAAAGAGAAGGGTCATTTCAAATCCTATTCCGGGGCCATTGGCTGGCATCTTAGAAACCTATTTTCGAATGAAATTCATACAAATCCAAAACTTACCGATTAATAAATATGCTTATAATCAATACAATACAAGTATTTTTACTGATTATCCTCGGATTGTCAACCCTCTATATATTCGTTTTTTCATTTGCCGGACTCTTTTACAAACAAAGCAGACCAGCTGCAACAGCCAGAATCCGTAAAATGGCTGTCTTTGTTCCAGGTTACAAAGAAGATGAAGTAATAGTCTCTGTTGCCATAGAGGCTCTTTCACAGGATTATCTGACAGAGTCATTTGATGTCATCATCATTGCAGACTCCTTCCAGGCTGAAACCCTGATTGAACTGCGCAAATTACCTTTGAAAGTCATCGAAGTTGCCTTCGAAAAAAGCACAAAATCAAAAGCCCTTAACAAGGCGATGGAACAGCTCACTGAACCCTATGAAGTGGCAGTGATCCTGGATGCCGACAACATCATGGCCAAAGATTTTCTATCTAAAATCAATAGCGCCTTCGAACAAAAATGCATCGCTGTCCAGGGCCACAGGACCGCTAAAAACATGAATACTTCCCTGGCTATTCTAGACTCCGTAAGCGAAGAGATCAACAACCATATTTTTAGGAAAGGTCATCGGGTACTAGGCTTTTCTTCAGCCATCATTGGCTCCGGCATGGCCTTCGACTATCCCTATTTCAAAAGATTGATGTCGGGCGTGACCGCTGTTGGCGGTTTTGACAAAGAAATTGAATTGAAGATGCTGAAGGCCGGACACAAAATACTCTACCTCGATGACGCTTATGTGTACGACGAAAAAGTTCAAAAGGCGGAGGTATTCAGCAACCAGCGCCGGAGATGGCTTTCGGCTCAGTGGCACTATTTTCATCTCTACTTTTGGGACTCTATTAAAGATTTGTTGGCGAAAGGTAACTTTGACTACTTAGACAAAGCCATTCAGTTCATTCAACCTCCAAGGATATTACTGCTTGGTGCGGTATTAATTTTCGGAACAATCTTTGCCTTGCTAAATACCTTGCTGGAAGGAAGCATGTTATTAACTGAGCTATGGGGTACAGTAGCACTTTTCTGCTTCCTGGCATTTCTCTTCGCTGTACCAGGCTCTTTCTACAACGCTAAAACTGCCCGTGCCCTGATGAGCTTACCAGGAGGCATGTTGCTCATGATGGGATCATTGTTAAAAATAAAAGGGGCAAACAAACATTTTATCCATACCAGGCACACAGCTACCTGAAACAAAATAAAGCTTTTAATCAGAAAACAATTGATAGGTTAAAATTGTTAATAGGCTGTTCCTATTGAGAATTGTTGATTTTTAAAGCAATAATTATGATCATTGGCATTGAAGCACAACGCATCTTCCGGAAGAAAAAGCATGGGATGGACATGGTTGCCCTCGAGTTAATCCGTAACCTTCAGACCATTGATTCACAAAATGAGTACATTCTTTTTATTAAACCGGATGAAGACGATGGAGTCATTCAGGAGAGTTGCAATTTTAAAATTGTAAGACTTGCCGGTGGACTCTATCCTTTCTGGGAACAAATTGCCTTGCCAAGAGCTGCGAAAGCCGCCGGTTGCCAAATTCTACATTGCACCAGCAACACGGCGCCAATTTTCACCTCAATCCCGTTGGTGGTTACCCTTCACGATATTATCTACATGGAGAGCAGCTATTTCAGGATACTCAGTGGGACAGGAAGCTGGTACCAGAAATTCGGAAACCTCTACCGCAAAATATTCGTTCCCAAGATTGTAAAAATAAGCCGGAAGATTATCACAGTTTCACATTTTGAAAAAAAGAGGAT
>JAVHPO010000406.1:18307-29459 GCA_036170635.1 Prolixibacteraceae bacterium
CTTTTGGATGAAATTGGAGACAAAGGATTAAAAGATAAAATTGTGTTGACAGGTTATGTGGTGAATACAGATCTCCCGGCCATTTATTGTCAGTGCGAGCTCTTCCTGTACCCATCGTTGCGTGAAAGTTTTGGTATTCCAATGCTGGAAGCAATGGCCTGCGGAGCCCCTGTCATCACTTCGAATACCTCTTCGATGCCTGAAGTGGCTGGAGATGCAGCAGCGATCATCGATCCTTTCAAGCCGGAGGAGATCACTGCTGCCATGATTCGCATTCTTTCGGACAAGGCACTGAAAGAAACCATGATTGCCAAAGGATTGATCCAGGCAGCCAAATTTTCATGGAAAGCAATGGCCGAAAATGTTCTGGCAATCTACCGGGAGCTTGAGGCCGGTAAAAACTAATTGATATTTAAACAGCCAGTATGTTGGTAAACCGTGATATTATTGTAGTGGGAATTCAGGCCTGGGACATTGAAATTGGCAGCAATTGTAAAAATATCGCTGCTGAATTCGCAAAAAACAACCGGGTTCTCTATGTGAATGCTCCTTTGGACCGGATCTCCATGTTCAGGGAACGGAAATCGGAGCGGACAAAGAGAAGGATCCAGGTTGTGAAAAGCGGAAAACCCGAAATCGTAAAAATATCCTCCAATTTATGGAATTTATTCCCGGCTACTGTAATTGAATCAATCAATTGGATCAAATCACCACTCCTTTTTGACAAGCTGAACAAGATAAACAACAAAAGATTCGCTGGTCAAATAAAGATAGCAGCTGATCAACTGGGCTTTAAAGAGATTGTAATTTTTAATGACAGTGATATGTTCCGCAGTTTCTACCTGAAGGAGCTATTAAATCCGGAGATCTATATCTATTATACCAGAGATAACCTGATAGCAGTCGACTACTGGAAAAAGCAGGGCATCAGGCTGGAAGCCGCCCACATGAAAAAATCCGACCTGGTTGTCGCTAATTCTACCTACCTGGCCTCGCTGGCCAAAGCTTTCAATCCCGATTCATTTTATGTTGGTCAGGGGTGTGATGTCTCACTTTTTGACCACCGGATGGTCACTTCGATACCCGCCGATATGAAAGACATTCCCAATCCGATCATCGGATACATTGGCGCCTTGTTGTCGCTCAGACTCGATCTGAAAGTACTGGAATACCTGGCTGAAACCCGTCCGGAATGGAGTCTGGTTTTGGTAGGTCCGGAGGATGAATCCTTCAAAAACAGCCGGTTGCACCAGCTAAAAAATGTTCGTTTTCTTGGTAACAAGCCAGGAAACGAACTTCCTTCCTACCTTAACCGATTTGATGTTGCCATTAATCCGCAGCTGCTCAGTCCGGTCACCATCGGAAATTATCCCAGAAAAATTGATGAATATCTCGCCATGGGCAAACCCACGGTAGCTACCAAAACTGAGGCTATGAGTGTTTTTGCCGATTATACCTATCTTGCAACAACGAAAGAGGAGTACATAACATGCGTTGAGAGAGCACTCCTGGAGGATACCCCGCAAAATCACCTGAAAAGGGAAGCGTTTGCCAAACAGCATACCTGGGAAAACAATGTAAATGAAATAGCCAAAGCCATTGAAAAAGTAAAAAGCCGATCATGAGTCTGATAGATACCATAAAAAGAAATCCACGGCTAAAGCAGCTGGTTTTGAATGCAATGATGCCTAAAAACCAGGCCAGACCTCGCCTATGGGTTAAATTATTTCTGAATCCCTTCAAACATACCAAGGGTAAAAATGCAAGAATCTGCCGGAACAGCCGTATCGATGTGATGCCATTCAACAACTTCGTGTTGGGTGATAACTCCACCATCGAAGATTTTTGTACCATCAACAACGGTGTTGGCGATGTGCTGATCGGACAGCGTTCGCGTATCGGCATGGGGAATGTGTTGATTGGACCGGTTACGATTGGGAACGATGTGATCCTGGCTCAAAACATCGTGATGTCGGGACTCAACCATGGTTATGAAGACATTACATTACCCCCGCACAATCAGCCTGTTACGAAAAAAACAATCACACTGGAAGATGAAGTGTGGGTAGGAGCAAATGCTGTCATTGTTGCCGGAGTTACCATCGGCAAACATGCGGTAATCGCCGCCGGATCCGTGGTTACAAAAGATGTTCCCCCTTATTCGGTTGCAGCAGGAAATCCTGCAAAAATTATCAAAAAATACAATCCTGCAACAGCAAGCTGGGAACGGATAACTTAAGCAGAATCAACCATTATACTAACCAACCACTGATATCATAGAAGATGTTGCAAAAAATCAATACATATTTCTGGTATTTCATGGAATACATGAAACACGGTGACGTCAGGTCTGTCGTAGCATCGGCCAGATACCTGATTAACAAAAAAACACATTCGAAAGACAGATTTATCCAAACCTCTGTTGGAGAATTTTTCTGCAGAAAGAACACCAATGACTTTCAATTTGCCAACCTTAGGTACGAATGGGGGGTAAAGCGTTTTTTTCTGGATCATTTTCAAGAATATTCACTCTTTGTAGATGCCGGTTCCTGTATTGGAATATATGCTATTCTGTCAACGAAATACAACCTTCCCTGCATTGCCATAGAACCGGTTGCTGCAAATTTCGAAGTTTTGATGAAGAATTTAGAGCTTAATCAGATGACGGGGAAAGTAAGGGCTTTTCAGTTGGGTCTTGGAAATGAACACAAAGTGGTCAATTTCCATTTTGATCAGGTGAATACCGGCGCTTCCCGGATTGAAAATAACAGCACCCATGGCAATTGCCAGGTAGAGTTGCGAACGTTCGATTCCCTGCTACCTGAACTAAACATAAATAAGCACGACAACATCCTATTCAAACTGGATATCGAAGGAATGGAATATGAAGCGCTGCAAGGAGCGGAAAACTTTATCCGGAGTTGTCCAAAAATTACTTTTGTTTTGGAGGAGAAATTTACCGGAAGGGACAAAATCAAATCCATCCTGGATAAATTTGGAAAATTTGAATATGGAACGGTTGACCGATACAACATGTACGCAAGAAAATTGTCATAGAACCATATGGATAATATAACCGACCGATATGAAACAGCAATTACCATCTGAAACTTCCATGCGGAAAGAATATTTTAACAATGAATTTAATGGTGCACTAAACCTGAATTTGATCCCATTGGATTTCAAAGGAGTTAATAAGCATACATTTAGCGAAGATTCGTTTCGGTTTTCCATCGATCCCAAAGCCGTTAACAATTTGTCATCCCTTGAGAAGAAATTAAACTCTGATAGCAAGTCATTGTTATTAGCCGCTTTTGGAGTGCTTCTTCACAGATACTCTTCACAGAATGATTTTGTGATCGGAGTTGGTTTCGAATGCAGAAAAAAGCTTAAAGCCTACGATTTGAAACTTCCGATCAGGTTTACTTTTCCTAACGAACCCTCCTTCAGTGAAATAGTGGAGGCCATAACGAACAAAGTCAGCACTGCACCTGAAAAAAGCGGAGTATTTAAATTTTCACAGGAATCTCTTGAACAAGAAAAAAAAATAGAGAAAATTGCCTATCCATACCATGTACTGTTTGAGTATAATCCCAACCTGACGGAGAGTTGTGATCCTGATGAAATGGGTGATCAGGACCTAAGAACCATGGCTTTCGACATAAACCTTCAAGTCTTTGAAGAAAATAGTGCGATTGAATGTCAATTAATTTACAACCAGGCACTATTTGCCCCTCAAACCATTGAGCGGTTTAGCGGACACTTCCTGACCTTGCTGACCTCCATTTGTGAAAAGCCGCAATCCAATATCCAAGTCCTGCAAATTATTACAGATCAGGAATATGATCAGACAATACGTGTTTGGAACGATACAAAAAAAACCTATCCAAAAGAGAAGTGCATTCATCATCTATTTGAAGAACAGGCAATAAGAACGCCAAACACAATTGCTGTAGAATTTGAAAATGAGCAGCTTACCTATGCCGGATTAAATGCGAAGGCCAATCAACTTGCTCACTATTTATTTAGCATAGGAGCTTGCGAGAATCAAACGGTAGCCCTTTTTGTGGAACGTGGGTTGGACATGATTACCGGTTTGCTTGCCATTTCCAAAACCGGCGCTACCTATCTGCCGCTCGACCCAATTTACCCCAAGGCACGTCTATCGCTGATTGTAAACGATGCCAAACCGGTGATCTTTCTGACTCAAAGATCATTGACAGATTCTATTCCCGATACTTTAGCAAAAACAATCTTCCTGGATGACAAATCTTATTACAGTGAAACTTTAACAGATAATCTCACATTTGGAAATTCCCGAAAGGCAGCATATATATTGTATACTTCTGGATCTACAGGAGTTCCGAAAGGTGTTCCCATCACCCAAATGGCCGTGGTCAACCTGGTTTATTCCATGCGTAAATTACTGGAGTTTACTGCGAAGGATATCCTTCTGGCCGTTACCACGATATCGTTTGATATAGCAGAACTTGAGATGTATATGCCGCTCTTTACCGGCGCAAAATTGGTGATTGCCACGCAAGAGACAGCAACCGACATGGAATTGCTGGCAGAAAAGATCGAAGCAAGCGGAGCCACTATTTTCCAGGCCACCCCGGTTACATTCAAAATGTTGATGATCAACTCCTGGAAAGGGAAGAAAGATCTGAAGTTGATCATTGGTGGTGAAGCGCTTTCGAAAGAACTTATTCGGGAGCTACTTCCTATTTGCAATGGGGTCTGGAACTCCTACGGACCCACCGAAACGGCTATTTATTCGGTTGTAAGAAATCTTACGGTGGAAGACGCTGCAGGCGAAGGTTATGTTCCCATTGGCAAGCCGCTCGACAACACTAAGTTATATGTTTTGAACAGGAAGCTGGTCCCGGTACCTGTTGGCATACCCGGCGAACTCTACATCGGCGGCGATGGCCTCTCGCCGGGATATCTCAATCTGCCTGAAATGACTGATGAAAGGTTCATCCTCAATCCATTTGGAACACATCCGGAAGAGAAAATTTACAAAACAGGTGACTTGGTTCAATATTTCAACGATGGGAATCTGGTTTTTCTTAACCGCGTTGACTCACAAGTTAAAATCAGGGGTTTCAGGATTGAGCTAGGCGAAATAGAATCGGCCATTTCTCAATTTCAGGGAATCAAAGATAATGTGGTAATAGTTCGGGAAGATACGCCGGGAGATAAAAAACTGGTTGGCTATCTCATTCTGAATGAACCGGAAGGGATCGACCTGACAGATCTTCGGCATTTTCTGACAACCAAGCTCCCAGATTACATGGTTCCGACAGCTTTCATGGTAATGGATCAATTTCCTGTTACACTAAATGGGAAAGTCGATCGCAAACGATTACCGGCACCGGAAGAAACTATGAGTCAGGTAACAGCAGACTATGTGGCACCGGTTAGCGACACAGAAAAACAACTTGTATCAATTTGGTCTGAGGTTCTAAAAATAGAAAACATAGGTATTACGGATAATTTCTTTGAATTGGGAGGTAATTCACTTATCGCGGCTATGCTTCTGACAAGAATTAACAGAGTCATTAACATTCGTTTACCCATGCGTTTGCTCTTTCAGAAGCAAACTATTCAGGAAATTGCCAAAGAACTTGAGCGCCAAAAACCATCGAAAGATGCATCCGGTTCCGCACAAACAATTCCACATCTTGAAAATAGTACTGATGTTTCCCCCCTTTCACCCGGTCAAAAACGACTTTGGTTTGTCGAAAATTTTGAACCAGGGAACAGGGCTTACAACCTGCCATTTGATTACAAAATCAAGGGAGAACTGGATCCTTCTATTCTGGAAAAAAGTTTTCAGGAGTTGATAAACCGACACGAATCCCTTAGAACTGTTTTGAAAAGTGAAGAAGGTGTACCCTTTCAGAAAGTCATGGATTCCTTTGATTTTAAGCTGGTAGTTGTAAATCTCGACAAACTCCCTGAATCAGACAGGAATAACGCTGTTTCAAAACATTCAATGGAGAATGAGATGCATAATTTTGATCTGGAGACCGGACCTTTGCTCATCGTCAAACTATTGAAAGTCAAAATAAATGAATGGTTGCTTCTGCTAAACATTCACCATGTCATTTCCGATGGCTGGTCTGTAAAGATTTTGGTTGATGAATTGGGCTTGATTTACACGGCGCTTAAACAAAACATGGAAATCAGCCTTCCAGTCCTGCCAATAACATATACTGATTTCTCCAAATGGCAAAATGAATGGTTAAAAAGCAATGACTGCAAAAAAGAGCTCGATTTCTGGATCAATGAATTGAAGGGAGCACCCGATCTTTTACAGCTTCCAATGGATTTTCAGCGTCCTAAAAATCAGACTTACGATGGCGATGAAGTTAATTTTGTTTTGGATCAACAGACCACTGGACAGCTGAGATCCTTCAGTCAGGAGCACAGAGGTTCACTCTTTTTAACCCTGCTAAGCATCTTTAATACCCTTATTTCCAGGTATGCTCTGCAGGAGGAATTTTTAATCGGAATTCCAATTGCAGGTAGGATTTATGAAGAGCAGGAATACCTGGTCGGTATGCTGATCAACAATTTTCCGGTCCGCATTACCCCGCTTGATCAAATGACCTTCACTGAGATGTATGAAATGAGCAGGAAGAAATTCTTCACGGCTTATGAAAACCAGAAACTACCGATCGACCGTATTGTGGAAGAGCTTAAAGTTACCCGAACACCAAATATTTCTCCATTGTTCCAGGTGATGTTCAACTTCCTGGATATGTTTGACGAAGAAATTTTACTTGGAGACTCATCCATGGTAATGATCGATAAGAGAAGGCACATTTCCCAGTTTGATCTGTCATTGCACATTTATGGAACTGCCGGGAAGTTGAACTGTGTGCTCGAATACAACACCAACCTCTTCAAGAGAAGCCGGATGGAAAGGATGGCCGGCCATTTTATGCAACTGGTCAATAGCCTGATGATGAAACCGGATCAAAAAATCAGACAAATTCCGCTGTTGACTGATAACGAAAAGAAAGTAATTTTTGAAGACTGGAATGCAACTAAAGTTGATTTTCCTGAAAATCAATGCATTCACCAACTTTTCGAGACCCAGGTAACAAAGACACCGGATAAAGTTGCCGTTCGTGATGAAAAGAGACAAATGACCTATACCGGGCTGAACCAAAAAGCCAACAAACTCGCCCGTTATTTGCACAAATCTGGAGCAGTTGAAGGTTCTCTGGTAGCCATCTGTATGGAGCGCAGCACCGATATTCTTGTTGCCTTGCTTGCTGTCCAAAAATCAGGATGTACCTATATTCCGCTGGATCCAATCTATCCAAAAGACCGGCTCGCGCTGATTCTGGAGGATGGAAATCCTGTAGTGATGCTTACTGAAAGAAAATTACTCGGGAGTCTGCCTGAAACGACCGCAAAAAATATTTTCATCGAAGAGGTAGATGCCTACCTGAATGAGTCGGGAGAAAATACCGATTTCAAAGTAACTCCGGAGACAATTGCTTATCTGATATATACTTCCGGATCTACAGGAAAGCCAAAAGGGGTTCAGATTCAGCAACGCGCACTGGTCAACTTCATCGCCTCAATGGCAAAGAAGCCTGGAATTGCAGCCGACGACATTATGCTGGCGGTTACCACGATCTCATTTGACATCGCCGGACTAGAGATGTACCTACCCATCACTTATGGCGCATCAGTTTTTGTTGCCAGCCATGAAACTTCCATGAATCCTGATTTGCTAATTGAAAGGATCGAAGATACCGGTGCAACAATACTACAGGCTACCCCGGTTACCTTCCGGATGTTGAATTCGGCCGAATGGGGCGGATCCAAAAAATTGAAGATACTTTGCGGCGGGGAAGCCATGCCGAAGGAGCTTGCCTATGATTTGATCAGAAAATGCGAAGAGCTGTGGAATATGTATGGCCCTACCGAGACAACGGTTTGGTCGACAGTTGAAAAAGTGGTGATCAATGACAATGACAAAATCGGCTACATCAACCTTGGCAAACCCATAGACAACACGTTTGTTTATGTACTAAATCCTGAATTTCAGCCGATTCCGGTCGGATATCCGGGAGAGTTGTTCATTGGTGGCGATGGTTTGGCCAAGGGTTATTTCAACCTGCCGGAGATGACCAGGGACAAATTTCTGCCTGATCCATTTGCCAAAGTCCCTGGAGCCCGGATGTACAGAACCGGAGACCTGGTCCAGCAGACGGAAGAGGGAAAACTGGAATTTCTCAACAGGGTTGACTCACAGGTCAAAATTCGCGGCTTCAGGATTGAACTGGGAGAGATCGAATCTGCCCTCACCCAATGGGATACCATCAAAGACAATGTAGTCATTGTCAGGGAGGATACGCCGGGCGACAAAAAGCTGGTTGCCTACATCATTAAAAAGGACCAGGGAGAAACTGATCTTGTGGAACTAAGACAATTCCTGAAAACGAAGATCCCCGAATACATGGTGCCGACAGCCTTTGTTTTTATAGAACAATTTCCGCTTACACCCAATGGAAAGATCGATAGAAAGGCGCTTCCATCACCGCTGGAGGTAGCGCCGCAAGAGGCAAAAGCTTATGTCGGGCCAAGAACTGAGATAGAGAATAAACTGGCCAAAATCTGGGAGGATGTACTTAAAGTACCGCGGATTGGAATAGATGAGAACTTTTTTGAAATTGGTGGCCACTCAATGCTGGCAGTTACACTGATGGTAAAAATCGAAAAAGAACTTGGTACCAGACTACCTCTTTCAGTCCTTTTTGACCATAGCAACATTGAGGAAATGGCCAAGCTTCTGGACAAGAAGGAAGATCAGGTGAGTTGGGGCTCCCTCGTCCCCATCAGGTCGAAAGGGAGTAAAAAGCCACTCTACCTGGTGCATGGCGCCGGATTGAACCTTTTGCTTTACACCACCATTGTAGCCCATCTCGATCCTGATCAGCCCGTTTTCGGATTACAGGCAAAAGGGCTTGACGGTGTTGATGAACCGCTCTATACCATCGAGGGTATTGCAGCCTATTACAATGCAGAGATCATGAAAGTGGATAAAAGTGGGTCTTATGCGCTGGCAGGATTTTCGATGGGCGGTCAGCTGGCATACGAGATGGCAAGACAATTGGTTGAAGCAGGACAGAAAGTAAGTTTCCTTGGCGTTTTCGATACCGTATCCGAGAATGCCTCCGACATGCATATACCATTTTTAAAACGGTATTACCTGCGGATGGATCGTCTTTTCCATCAGGTATTCTGGATAACAGGTACCTTCCTGAAGTTGCCGGTAAATAAAAAATTAGAATTTGCGAAGGCAAAATACAAATCTATCAAACAGAAAATCACCAAGGATGACTACAAACTGAAACCCGAAGGAGTTTCAGTCGGGAAGCAGAGTGAGTTGCCAAAATACTTACATAAAGTACACAAAGCCAATTATATAGCCCTCGAAAAATACATCCTGCCCCCCTACCCCGGAAGGTTGCATCTGTTTAGGGCCACGGATCAGAAATTTTACATTAAGGATCCTGTCTGTTATGGTTGGGACGAATTTGTCGATGAGGTAGTTATTCTTCATATTCCAGGAGAACATTCAACGATTTTTGCCCCGCCAAATGACAAGATCTTTGCGGAAGCACTCCAGAAATGTCTGGACGAAATACATCAATAATAACAATTAATGACTGTAGATATTACAAAATATTTTTAAACCAGAATGTTGATTTGATCAAGAAGGGAGTATCGATGGAGAAACAGCAATATCAATTTTTAGATCACTATTTTAAACAATCCGCTATCAGTTACCCGAATACTATTGCAATTGAACAGGGTGCAAAGAAATTTACCTATGCCGAAACAAATGTCCTTGCGAACCGGTTTGCACACTACCTGATTGAAAAAGGAGTTGGTCCCGAAGAAAAGGCAGTAATTCTCCTACCCCGTTGCGCTGAGGTATATATCATAATGCTGGGAGTGCTGAAAGCAGGTGGCGCCTATATTCCGCTTGACCCCGAGGTTCCTGCCGAAAGGTTGAATTTCATCATAGAGGATTCTGGAGCGAAGGTGCTGATTACATCCAATGAGATTCTGGAAAGGATAGCTCAAGATTTAAGGCCACATCCAATGTTTAACATTAATGAACAATGGGAATCGCTCAAATCCTGGCCGGACTCCGAACCGGCCATGAAGAATCGTACACCCAACGATCTCTGTTATATTATCTATACTTCCGGGACAACCGGAAAACCAAAAGGAGTTTTGCTGGAACACCGTAACTTGACCAACTATATCCGCGGTGCACGAACCATCTATCCTATCAATTCCACTTACCGTGCGTTGCAGGGATTTTCCGTTTCATTCGATGCCTCCATGGAGGAGATATGGGTCCCATTTTCAGTTGGTGCCACAATTGTGGTGGGAACTTACGATATTATGCGTTCCGGGGATCAGTTTGCTACCTTGATCAACCAGCTCAATATCAATTTTCTCTCCTGCACCCCTACCCTTTTATCGATGGTGGATGAGGATATTCCGTCATTGAAAATATTGATTTTCGGAGGAGAAGTCTGTTCTTCAGATCTTGCCCACAGGTGGTGCAAATCGGGTCGGCTTGTTTTTAACACCTACGGACCAACCGAAGCTACCGTAATCGCCACCTACTCATTACTCAACAGTAGTTGTACAGTCACAATAGGAAAATCCCTGCCGGGATACGATGCACTTATTGTAAACGATAAACTTGAACCGGTAGGGGAAAACGAAGAAGGTGAGATTCTTCTTGGAGGTGAAAGCATTGCCAGGGGATATCTTCATATGGTTGACCTGACTGCGCAGAAATTTCTGGAAACGGATCAATTCAAAGGCATTCCCGAAAGATATTACCGCACCGGGGATATCGGAAGATATACCCCAGATGGTGAAATAAATTATCTCGGCCGGATTGATTCACAAGTCAAAATTCGTGGTTTCAGAATTGAACCTGGCGAGATTGAATCCGCCTTGAAACAATACAAGACCATCAGGGATAATGTTGTCATTGTCAGGGAAGATACACCCGGAGACAAGAGACTGATTGCCTACATCATTGGGCGGGATAATCAGGAAACAGACATTCCTGATCTTCGAAAATTTCTCAAAA
>JAVHPO010000407.1:0-1981 GCA_036170635.1 Prolixibacteraceae bacterium
GGTCATTTAGGGAGACCCCAAAAGAGGTGCAATCACGTTATTTTAAGAAAGTAGGTTCTGCCGGTTGGCAAATAGATGAAACTATCAGGAAAATGGTGGATTTCAAACAAATCAATTTGGCAGAGCCGGATTTTTCTGCTCAACTCTACCTGTATCCGGATCGTGATGTAATTTTTTGCCGAAATGTATTGATGTACTTTTCTCCAGAACTTATTCGTCGGGTTGGCCTGAATTTTTATGATGCGTTAAGGCCCCAGGGATGGTTTATTACCAGTCCGGTAGAACTTAGTGATGAGCTCTTTGACGAATTTAGCAAAATGCAGTATGACAAATGTATCGTTTACCGAAAAACCATACACAAGCAAGTGTTTCACAAGCCTTTATCCCATTCGCACAAGGCTGCTGAAAAACCTGAACGTTTGGATTTCATGCTTAAGGGCAGGAAAACAGTGGCAGATAAGCCTTCAAAAGCCAAACATGCAAATCCAATCGCCGGCGTACAACCATATGAATTGGCTGAGCATTTGTTCCGCAAAGGACAATATTCCGAGTGTGCGACATTGTGTCATTCTGAATTGTTGAAGGGAGGACAAAAGCATAACTGGCAACGGCTTCTTTCGAGATCTTTCGCGAATATGGGTCAACTCGAAGAGTCCTTGCGGATCTGCAATGAAATGTTGAACTTTAACCGGCTGGATGCAGATACCTATTACCTTATGGCCACTATTCTGGCTGAAAAGAGAGAGTTGGCTGAAGCTGTAAAAGTACTTAATCAGGGATTTTATATTGACCCGGATCATCTGATGTCGCATCTGCTAATGGCTGGAATATTGCGCAGGATGTCAAAGGATACTTCAGCAGCCATTCACCTTAAAAAAATTAAAAAAATCCTTAACGGGTTAGATGCCAAAGTGGTTTTGGAAGAAACGGAAGGACTGACAGTTGGGAGGATACTTGAAATGGTCGAATCACAATGGGTTAGTGAAAGGTAAAATAAATAGAAGGGATATGAAAACCAATGAAGAAATACTAGCGGCACGTGCGAAGCTAATCTCTGGGGCAAGGTCGGTTCAGAACGAACCCTCAGGATATGAACTATCCGTAGTTGAATTCATGCTTGTTCCCGAAAGGTATGCCGTTGAAGAACAATTTGTTGGTGAGGTTTTAATTCTTAAAGAGCTGACATCAATTCCGGGTGTCCCCAACTATGTTGCAGGAATTGCCAATATCAGAGGTAGGATCGTTTCAATACTCAATCTGAAAATATTGCTGGGAATAGCATCAAAAGGAATTACTGAATTGAATCGCATTATCATATTGAAACACAATAAGATGGAATTTGGAATTCTTGCCGATTCCATTCTGGGAAGCAGAAGCTTTCCATCCGGGCAACTTGCCCCGAAACCAGTCACCTTTCAGGGGGACACATCGCGGTATGTGAAGGGAATTACTGCCGATGGATTGGTCATACTGGACTGCGTGCAATTGCTCTCGGACAAAGCGATCACGATTAACCAAAAACAGAATTAATATATCATTTATTTTTTAAGAAGGAGGAAACGATGGCACTTTTATCAAATTTGAGCACCCGCTCAAAACTCTTGTTAAGTTTTGGAGTAATTTCCCTGGTCATTTTGACCATTACTATCCAGTCCTATTTCAGTGTTTCTAACATTCGTGACTCAGGCGAAAAGTTGATCCAAGCAATGGACCTTGCAAAGAATATGGCCCAACTGCGTTCTGATCAAAACACAATAAGGGTTTTGGCGCTTGAGTTAATGATTGTAAAGGAGGAAAAACACAGCACTGAAATGCGGGCACTTATTCAGGAACAGGTTAAGTTGATTGACAATCGGATGGCTGGGATTGAAAAAAAGCTGGCTTCATTTTCTACTGAATTAATGATTTTCCAAGAGCTGAGTGATGAAATAATTACTTACAGAAATAACCTACAGAAGGAACTTGACCTGATAGATTTAGG
>JAVHPO010000407.1:2081-7801 GCA_036170635.1 Prolixibacteraceae bacterium
GAAGTATCGACCGGTGCCACAGAAACAGCCACTTCCGTATCTGAAACTACTGTAACCATTGAAGAAATTCGCCAAACAGCCCTGATTGCCGCACAGAAGGCCCAGGAGGTACTCGAGAGTTCCCACCGGGCCTCCGAGGCAGCCGAGAATGGCAAGGAGGCTGTTCAACAAACGGTCGAAGGGATGAACCGTATCAACGATCAGATGAAATTGATTTCTGAGAGCGTGAACAAGTTATCTGATCAGAGCCGGACAATCGGTGAGATCACGACTACTGTGAATGACATCGCCGATCAATCCAATCTTTTGGCTGTGAATGCCGCAATTGAGTCGGCCAGGGCTGGCGAACAGGGTCGTGGATTTGGGGTTGTTGCGCAAGAGATTCGCATGCTTGCTGAACAATCAAAAAAGGCAACGGCCCAGGTAAGGGAAATTCTCAACGATATTCAAAAAGGAATGAACCTAACGGTGATCGCAACCGAACATGGATCCAAAGCGGTTGAAAGTGGGAATCGATTGGCGCTAAGAAGCGGGGAAATTATTGAAATATTGGCAGATACCGTTAATGATGCAGTGAAGTCAGTCATTCAGATATCTGCTTCCAGTCAGCAACAGATGGCCGGCATGGATCAAATCGTTCCGGCGATGGAGAACATCAAACAGGCCAGCGAACAAAACGTGATCGGCACCAGGCAAACACAAACGGCAGCCCACAACCTGAACCAATTGGGGCACAACCTGAAGGATGTAATGGGAAAATATAAATTCTGATAATACTGTGGCTAAATCCCAGGAAGACTTTCTACGCGAATTGCTGGCCGATTTCAAGATTGAGGCGGCTGAACATCAGCATGTTATTGCCGAATGCATGCTAATGCTCGAGAAGCAACCGCCGCCTGTAGAGTATCAGAAAATTGTTGAAACGACCTTTAGGGAGTTCCATAGTCTGAAAGGGGCGGCACGTGCTGTGAACCAGGCTGATATCGAGCGGCTTTGCCAGGCGATGGAAGGGGTATTTCACCAACTCAAAGAGGGTCGTGCTTTACTTACACCACCACTTTTCGAACTTCTGTTTGGTGGGGTGGATGCATTGATCACATTGCTTTCGGACCCGGTGGAGAGGAATCGGAAAAATCAGGGCAATAATCTGGTCCAATTATTAAATGCGATAGAAAACCAGATGGATATGACTGATTCCAATCATAAATCACCAACAACTGAGTCTCCTTTCGCACTGAAACAGGTTGAAACTGCTGCTTCAAATGTTGAAAACCAGGGTACATCTGAACCGGTCTCCAATGAACTACAGACGCAGAAAGAGACAGTCCGCATTGCCACCTTAAAATTGAACAGCATACTCAGACAGTCGGAGGAATTTATTTCGGCCAGGGCGGAACTGGATTATTATATCAGGGAGATGGATCGGCTCAATCACCCTGAACTACAATTGTTGCGAAGAGATTTGGTTAAGTTCAACCATACATTTTCGCGGATGGTGGATGAATTGGTACATGACATTAAGAACACATTGCTTTTTCCATTTTCTTCATTGACAGACATCGTGCCCATGATTGTACGTGATCTTGGCAGGGAATTTGGCAAGGAGATTGAACTTGTGATTACCGGAGCTGAAACCGAGATAGACCGAAGAATTCTTGAAGAGATGAAAGATCCGATGATCCATCTGATCCGCAACTGCATAGACCACGGCATTGAAAAACCTGATGTAAGAATAAAGAATGGAAAGCCGGCCCGTGGAACAATTAAAATTTCCATTTCGCAGGAATCCGGCCGTAAAGTAGATATTGTACTTAGTGATGATGGTGCCGGAATAGATCGGGTAAGACTCAGGGAATCAGCCCTGAAAAATTCTGTTGTATCTGGTCAAAAACTTGATCAAATGAATGATCAGGAGATTCTAAACCTTATCTTCAGGTCGGGGGTCACAACCAGTCAAATGATCACAGACCTCAGCGGACGGGGCCTGGGAATGGCTATTGTCGCAGCAAAAGTAGAGGGTCTGGGCGGATCAATTACAATTGAATCTGAAGCAGGACAAGGAACGAGATTCGTTATTTCGCTTCCGTTAAGTTTATCTACTTTCAGGGGAGTAGTCGTCAGGGTATACAGCCAGTTATTTGTGGTACCGACCTCAGCAATTGAAAGGGTCATTCGTATCAATACGCACGATATTATGTACGCTGAATCCAAACCATTCTTGTCGCTGAACGGTGAAAATATTGCATTGATTAAGCTGGCCGATACATTGGGTTTGACTGAACGAAGGCAAAGACAAACAAATGAGTTCAATTTTCCAGTGTTAATCGTGACAATGGCGCATCGTAAAATTGGCTTTTTGGTTGACGAAGTTCTGGCTGAGCAGGAGGGTGTTGTTAAAGATCTTGGCCCACAGCTAATTCATGTGCGCAACCTGGCAGGTGCAACAGTTTTGGGAAGTGGACAGGTAATTCCAATACTTCATGTTCCTGAACTTATTGAGTCTGTGATGAACCTGCATCAAACCGGGGGCACCCTTCAGCAGGAAGCAGAACCTGACGATTCGATGGAAAAGCAGATCAAGATTCTGATTGCTGAAGATTCAATAACTTCAAGGATGTTGATCCGGAACATTCTTGAAACAGCTGGTTTTCAGGTTAAAACAGCGGTTGATGGACTGGAGGCATTTCAAATACTTCAAAACGATTCTTTCGATTTAGTTGTTTCGGATATTGAAATGCCTGGAATGAACGGCTTCGAACTGACTTCGAAAATAAGAATGGATGCCCGATTCGCAGCTATCCCGGTAGTTTTGGTAACAGCGCTTAGTTCAGATTGGGACCGTCAACGTGGACTGGAAGCTGGCGCAAATGCATACATTGTCAAAAGCAATTTTGAGCAAAGCAATCTGGTCGAGACCATTCATCGTTTGATTTAGAAATTTAAATGGCCTGTATGGAGAAGAAAAAAATCAATGTCCTGAT
The DNA here is from genome assembly GCA_036170635.1 of Prolixibacteraceae bacterium. Taxonomy (GTDB): domain Bacteria; phylum Bacteroidota; class Bacteroidia; order Bacteroidales; family Prolixibacteraceae; genus CAINVV01. The sequence continues at coordinate 5,063 of JAVHPO010000407.1, forward strand.
TGTTGAGGATAGTCTGACGGCACAAAACCTGCTGAATGGAATATTGGCAAGTGATCCCGGGTTTAGGGTATTGGGGATTGTCGCCAATGGAAAACAAGCCGTGGAGGCCGTTGCCAGGTTAAATCCCGACGTGGTCAGTATGGATATTTACATGCCTGAGATGGACGGGCTGGAAGCAACACGCCGGATTATGGAGAAAACGCCAGTTCCAATTGTCATTGTAAGCAGCTATTACCAAACTTCCGATATGGCCTTATCATTCAGTATCCTGAAAGCCGGGGCCCTCACAATTCTACCCCGTCCGGTTGGCCCAATGCATCCGGATTATCTTCAGTCGAGCCGGAGTTACCTGAATACACTGAAAATGATGGCTGGTATTAAAGTAACTAACCCAAGGTCCAAACAGGTGCCACGGCCCTCCATTATTCGTTCGGAACCTGTAAAAACAATGTCAAATAGTTATGACCGTACTAAAAAACGGGTAATTGTGGCCATAGGTGCTTCGGCTGGAGGCCCCATGGCGTTGCAGACCATTCTGAGTCAAATTCCCAGTGATTTTTCATTACCTATCCTCATTGTTCAACATATTGATGCTAATTTTGCAGAAGGTTTCTGCAATTGGTTAAATTCTACCTCTGGAGTACCGGTGCATATTGCTTCCCATGGGGAGAGGCTATTGCCCGGACATGCTTATCTTCCACCAGGGGATGCGCATCTGGGGCTTATTGAAGAGGGAATCATCGGGGTGAGCTACGATCCTCCTGAATCCAATCTTCGACCCTCGGTAAATTATCTATTTCGAAGTGTGCGCCGGGTGTACGGTGGCAAATCGATCGCTATATTGCTATCAGGAATGGGAACAGACGGTGCAGTGGAATTGAAACTACTCAAAGATGCAGGCGCTCTCACAATTGCCCAGGACGAGTTAAGTTCACTGGTACATGGTATGCCCGGAGAAGCAATCTTGCTGGAAGCTGTTTGTTTAGTCTCTTCGTTGGATGAAATTGTAAGTCAAATTATTAAAAACTAAAAGATCTTTGTATGAAAAACTTCTATAATTCTTACACCATCTCGCTGGGGGAGAGCCACATTCTGGCCATAGAGGATTCGATGGTACAGGCAAAATTGTTGCAGCATTTTTTCGATGTTAACAACATCAATGCAAAACTTTTTAACAATGCCATCGATGCTTATAAATCCGCTTGCGAAAATCCCCCTGTACTGATTGTGAGTGATATAATAATGCCTGGAATGGATGGTTATGAGTTTTGTTCCAAGGTGAAAAGCAACCCCGATCTAAGCCATATCCCGATAATCCTGCTCACTTCCCTTCATGATCCCCTCGACATCGTCAAAGGATTGCAGGCAGGTGCGGATAATTTTATCACAAAACCCTACGATGAACAGTACCTGCTTTCGAGGGTTCATTATCTGCTTGCGAATAGTGACATGCGCAGGTCGGGCGCCGGTGACATGGCCATGGAAATAGTTTTCCAGGGGGGCAAATACCTGATCAACTCTGACAAAAGGCAAATTCTAAACCTGTTGCTGTCAGTTTATGAAGCCGCCATCAACCAAAACAGGGAATTGATTGAGGCCAAGCAGCAACTCGAAACTATGAACATTGATTTGAAAGCTGCCAATGAGGAGCTGGACGCATTTGCGCGAACTGTTTCTCACGATCTTCAATCGCCTTTGGCAGGTATCATCGGTTTCGTTCAGCTAATTTTCGATGAAGGTTCAGTCAAATTGGATGAAGAAATAAGGGAAAACTTGCACTGGGTACTTCAGTCCGCCTATAGAATGTCAGAATTAATCGTCGACTTGTTAAATTATTCCCGATCCGGAAGGGCCAGTATCAATTGTGAACCACTCAATTTAAGCCAAATGACGAATGATTTGGTCAGTGAGTATCGTGTAAGGAATCAGGGTAATGCTTTTCACTTTGAATCAGAAGAAAATCTCACAGCTAATGCAGACAAAGCACTGATACAGATTGCATTAACCAATCTTCTCGGCAACGCTATTAAATACTCGGGAAATGCCGAAAATCCTGAAATTATTTTTGGAAGTAAGCTACTCTACGGCCAAAAAGTATTCTTCATCAAAGACAATGGAGTGGGATTTGATATGGCAAGGGCAGAGAAACTTTTCGATCCTTTTGTAAGATTGCATACAAGTGTCGACTTTAGCGGTACTGGTATTGGCCTTAGCACTGTAAAGCGGATCTTTAACAGACATGGTGGAGACATTTGGGCTGAATCGGAACCCGGGAAGGGGGCAACATTCTTCTTTAACATTGAAAGAAAAGGTTGTGAAGGGAAGAACTCAAACGGTTAAATCAGAAAATAGACCCTCAAGGTTTTAAAAACCTTGAGGGTCTATTGTTTATAGGGCAGTTGAAACTATTTTTTCTTCGCGGCAGCCTCTTTGTTTGCTTTGTACCTCATGTCCGGGGTTCCGTCCTTTTTGGTTGGACCGGCAGGGGCGGCTTTGGCAGCCTCTTTGTTTGCCTTGTAACGCATATCGGGCGTACCATCTTTTTTGGTTGGTGCGGCGGCTTTTACGGGTGTGGTGGCCGGTGCAGGCGTAGAAGCTTTAACAGGAGTGGCTACTTTGGTTTCAGTGGCAGGTTTTTTTGCTGCAGGTTTGGCCGTTTGGGCAAAAATCATCGTGGCACTGAAGCATACCATCATTAAAATTGCAATAAATTTTTTCATCTTTCTCTTGTTCTTAATT
>JAVHPO010000408.1:0-7733 GCA_036170635.1 Prolixibacteraceae bacterium
CCATAGCGTTGCTGACTAAAATAAAGCTGAAGGTTTTCGGCGATGTCGCGGATGGTCACCCCAAGTGTTTTTGCGCGGTCACGGTCAATATCGATCCTTAGTTCCGGCTTATTGAATTTCAAGTCCACGTCGACAACCTGGAAAACTTTGTCTTCCATGGCTTTATCCAGAAACTTGGGCAATACTTCCCTTAGACTTTCGAAATCAGGGGCCAGGATAACAAACTGGACCGGTAGTCCTGCGCCTCTTCTGGTGGTAGCAATGGTCTGCTCCTGCGTGGCATATCCTCTGGCAAAATTATTTTTTCGCAACAATCCATTCAGCCAGTCTGCGATCTCCTGCTGCGAGCGTGTCCGCTCATCCGGATTTACGAGGCCTATCCTTGCCATACCGATATTGGTCCCCTGCATTCCGGTCATGATCATCAATGTCGACTTTTCGGGAATCGTATCAAGTATCTCTGCCAGTTTCGACATGTAATTGTCCATAGATTCGTAGGCAGTACCTTCGGGCGCCGTGGCGGTAATCCGTATCCTGCTCTTATCTTCCATCGGGGCAAGCTCAGAGGGGATTATCCTGCCAATGAGTACGATGATAACCATCGACGCGACCATAATAACTACTGCTATCCAGCGATGTTTGATGAAAGCCCTCAATGAATTGTGGTAGCCAGTGGTCATTCTTTCAAAAAAGAGCTCGCTGCTACGGTACAATTTCGATTCTGAAGTACTTTTTTTGAGCATTCTCGCGCACATCATCGGGGTGAGCGTGAGCGAAACAAAGGCTGAGATAAGAACTGATCCCGCCACAGTTACGGCGAACTCCCGGAAAAGCCTTCCTGTAATTCCACTCAAAAACATGATGGGTAAAAATACGGCAGCCAGGGTAATTGTGGTAGAGATAATGGCAAAGATGATCTCTTCAGAACCTTTGTGACCGGCCGCCATGGGCTTTTCACCCAATTCGATCTTCTTGTAAATATTTTCGAGTACGACAATGGCGTCATCCACCACAAGGCCTGTTGCCAGCACGATTCCAAGTAATGTCAGGAGGTTTATGGTGAATCCGGCAAAATACATGATGGCAAAGGTTCCGATCAGCGAAATCGGAATGGCCAGAACGGGAATCAATGTCGTTCTCCAGTGCCTTAGAAAGACAAATATCACCAATACTACCAGGGCAAATGAGAAGAATATGGTCTCCTCCACCTCCTTGATACCTTTTCGGATATTTACTGTGATATCATTGAGAATTGAAAGTTTCAGGTCAGGAGGCACCTCCTGTTTGAGTCGTTCGACCCGTTTATAAAATTCATCCGCTATGGCAATGTGATTCGATCCCGGTTGGGGCTGGATGGCCAATCCGATCATTTGCACCCCTCCGTTTCCCTTGAAGCTGCTCTTCAGCGATTCGGCGGCAAGAACTGCCCTTCCGATGTCCTTCAACCGGATTAACACGCCATTTTGTTCTTTGATCAGCAGGTTGTTGAAATCATCCTCGGTAGTGAGCCTTCCAAGTGTCCGGATGGTTAGCTCACGCTCATACCCTTCTATCCTGCCGGAAGGCAATTCCACGTTTTCCCGTTGAAGGGCGGTCCGAATATCCGTGGGGGAAATCTGAAATGCCGTTAGCCTTGCAGGATCGAGTTCCAGCCGCATGGCATATTTCTTTTCACCATATATTCTGATATCACTAACGCCCGGAATAGTCTGCAATCGCTCCTTAAACACATTGATTCCAAAGTCAGTTAATTCAAGCAAGCTTCTTGAATTGCTCTGGACAGTCAATACAAGGATGGCGTCGGCGTCGGCGTCAGTTTTGACAACAACAGGAGGATCACAATCAGGCGGTAAACGGTTTACCACACGCGAAACCCTATCGCGAACATCGTTGGCTGCTGCCTCCATGTCCGCATCGATGTTAAATTCGACAGTAATCCGACTGTTACCATCACTGGATGAAGAGGTTAACGTCCGTATTCCTGCAATTCCGTTGATTGATTCCTCCAATACCTGGGTAATTTGTGTCGCCATCACATCCGCATTAGCCCCTGTATATGAGGTAGAAACGGTAACAATGGGTGGATCCACACTTGGAAACTCTCTCAATCCCAGCATTTTAAATCCAACGAAACCAAAAAGAAGTAACAGAATGGATAGTACAGATGCTAGTACAGGCCGTTTGATACTGGTGGAAGCAATGTTCATGTCGTTCGTTTCAAAAATTGGTTACCTGTTCTGAATCTTCACTTTGACTGCCATTCCCTCTTTGATTTGTAACAAGCCGCTCAATATCAGGGTATCATTGGGAGCCAAACCACTGGTAATCTCAATCTCACGCGAAGTACGGTAGCCTGTTTTGATATCAACCGCCTTTGCTTTTCCCTTTCGCAGCACAAACACCTGTTCCCCTTCCATCAGTGGCACGGTAGCCTTGGCGGGAATCATGATACACTCCTTGTTGGGGAAGAGTTTAAGGTCGATTTTTGAATAGGAACCGGGATACAAAACCCTCTTGGGATTGGGACAAAGCGCACGTACCCGGATGGAACCGGTCTGGGGATCGATTTTGGATTCGAGGGCATAAATCTTAGCGGTAAATCGTTCATCCCTGCCGTCAATGCCGAAATCAAACTCTTTCCCGATATTCAGGTTGGAAATAAACTTTTCAGGAACTGCAAAATCCACTTTGATCGGGTCAATCTGTTGCAATGAGGTGATAATGGTCGTGTTGGAAACAAAGGCCCCCTCACTCACCATTCTTAACCCAACTACTCCCGTAAATGGCGCATGAAGTTCTGTCTTGGAAATCTGGGCTTTGATCAGATCATTTGCGGCTTTCAGGGTATTGAAATTATTCTCGGAAATATCGAGCTCCTCTTTGCTGATCCCCTTGAATTGGTAAAGCTCCTTTTTGCGGTTTAGCTCCTTTTGAGCGAGTTCTATCTGCAGTTCGTTGGATTTTAACTGGGCCTGTAAATCTTTGTCAAACATCTTCACCAGCAATTCTCCTTTGGAAACATTACTCCCCTCCTTGAAAAATATCCCTGTTACTTTCGCCGATATTTCAGGCCGGATGTCAATCTCCTCATTGGCAAGCAATTTGCCGGTATAAATATTCGAAAAGTCGAGCGTGGATAGTTTGAGTACCTGACCATCTACAGTCAGGATGTTTCTTCCCTCAGCAGGAACGCCACTCTTTTTTGCATCATTGTTACATGACGAAAATAGAAATACAGTTACCACCAACAACAAGGTAACTCTGGAAAGTTGGGTCATTATTTCAAGTTTTGATTCAGTTAGTTTAGCCTATCAAAAGGATTTTACCACAACTTGTCCCGATTTTTCGGGAAAGGACACCAAGTACGCACAAAGTACTCAAATATAAATTTTTACATTATTATTTGTGCCCATTTGTGTTCATTTGTGGTTATTACTTCACCAATGCATAAAAACAGCGTATCGGAGAGTCAACTTTGCCTTCCGCAACCAGTTTTTTGATCAGCTTATCCACCTCTTTTTTGTCAACACCAGAAGCATCAGCGATTTCGCCGCCCTTCATTGGTTTGCCTGCCTTCTCCATTGCTTTGATAATTGCCTCTTTTGATTCCATAATTTGTGATTTTTATAGTTTAGAAACTCTGCTTAACAGGAAATGATCGGCCAGAACAAGCGCGGCCATTGCTTCAACAATTGGAACGGCCCTTGGCAATACACAAGGGTCGTGCCTGCCTTTAACATTTACAACAGCCTCATTACCATGAATGTCGACTGTATTTTGCTCCTTCAATAATGTGGCAATCGGTTTAAATGCCACATTCCAGTATATATCCTGCCCATTGGATATACCACCCTGAACACCACCGGAATGGTTGGTCAAGGTCTTGATTCCATTTTCTGAAGGAATAAAGATGTCGTTGTGCTGCGATCCTGAAAGCCTGGTTCCCGAAAATCCCGAACCATATTCAAAGCCTTTGACTGCATTAATTCCCAACATGGCAGAACCCAGATCAGCATGAAGTTTGTTGAAAACGGGACCACCCCATCCGGCCGGAACACCTGTTGCCACGCCGGTAATCACTCCGCCAACGGTATCATGATTTCGGCCTGCTTCTTCGATCCTGTGAATCATGCGCCCGGCTGTTTCCGGATCGGGACACCTGACAATATTGGATTCAATTTTCTGGAGATCAAGATCCTGGTAAGATTTTTCCAACGCAATTTCCCCGACTCTCGAAACATAGGCCAGGATTTGAATACCGGATATTGCCAGCATCTGCCTGGCTATTGAACCGGCCACAACTCTGGCAATGGTCTCACGGGCCGAAGACCTGCCACCTCCACGGTAATCCCTGAACCCATATTTCTGGTCGTAGGTAAAATCCGCGTGCGAAGGCCGGTACAGATCCTTAATATTGGAATAATCAGCCGAATGCTGGTCCTTGTTTCTTACCAGGAAGCCAATGGGAGCGCCGGTTGTGTAACCCTCAAAAATACCCGAAAGCAACTCAACCTGATCCGATTCCTGCCTTTGGGTCGTGATGTGTGACTGACCGGGTTTTCTGCGGTTCAGATCGGCCTGTATCAAATCAATGTCTATTTTAACACCTGCAGGACAACCGTCCACAACACCACCGATGGCGGCGCCGTGTGACTCACCAAACGAAGTAAGTGTAAATATTTTTCCGAAGCTGTTCAAAATGGTTGGTTTTTTTTACAGGCTAAATTTATTCAACTTTTCTGTTATTCTTGGTTAGATTCTTCAGGATTGTAAAGGTTTAATGAAAAAATAAAAAACCCGGGCGTTTTCACCCGGGTTTTTTATTTTTTTAGTCGTCCGATTAGTGGCATCCGCAACCACTGCCACATCCGCCAGATTTTGATTCTTCGGTACTACAGCTGCTATCTCCGCATCCACCATCACCGCAACCGCCACCTTCACTACCGCAGCCGCCTCCGCTGCCACAGCCACAACCGCCTGAGCTGTAAGCTGCACTTAGTTCTTCGGCAGAAGCTTCGCGAACTTCAAGAATCTCACCCGTAAAATGAAGGTCTTCACCGGCCAGGGGATGGTTGAAATCCATGGTAACCGTCTCTCCTTCAACAGATACGACAATACCGTCCATGCGCTGACCGTGTGCAGACATCATTGGAACGCTGTTTCCGGGAGCTACCAGTTGATCATCAACTTTCCCGTCTACTTTGAAAATGTCGAGTGGCAACTCCACAACGGCCTCTTCGTTGATCTCACCGTATCCGCTTGCTGCAGGAATGGCAATCTCAAATTTGTCACCCGATTTTCTACCAATAAGTTGCTCTTCAAAAGCAGGAATCATCAACCCCGCACCGTGAAGAAAGATCAGCGGACTCTCCTGTGTAGCTGACTCAAATATCTCACCTTCTTTACCATCCAACCTCAAATCGTAGGTTAGGGTAACCATACTATCTTTTGAAACTGTAACCATTACAATGTTTTTTAAAATTTAATGTGCAAAGAAACAGTATATTTCTTTAGCGACATAATTTGTTACGTGATTTTGAAAAAAAAGTTAGGGCATTGAAAAAATTTAATGAAGATTTTACACAAGGCTATAAATTTACATTATCATTGATATACCTGATATTATCCATACAGACATAAGTCGGCGTATTAATCCCATAAGCGCCGGTATCTGAGGAGGCAAAAGCGAAAGTAATTTTATTTACTTTTCCCAAAGAGGTGAGATTCACGGTAGTCCACTTGGTGAGAATAAAATCTTTGGAAGAATCAGCAAATCTGAAATCAGCCAGATACACCTCTTTGCTGCCCATCAATTTGTTGTTGTGATCGTAACCATTGATGGTCACTTTGAACCAATCCTGATCCATACCCATATTCCCACCGAATTTCTTGCAAAAAGCATTGCCATTCTTCATGGCCAGTGCGGCATAGGTATTGTTGCACAAATCGACTGACTCAATTGTAAAATCCTGATTGTTAACAAACTGGCCAAAAATGTCATCGCCAAAGGAGGGATAGAAAATGGCAAACTTGTTCTTCTGGTTGGCCGGATCGACTACACTGAACTCATTTGTATAATCACCTGTTGTGACATCATTTTTTTGAGAATAGGAAAAACCACTCCACGAATTCCAGGAAGAATTATATTGGTTGTAGAATTTCATGTCGGATGATGTAAACGAACCCGTGGCGTCAGAACCATTCCAATATCCTGCTGACGGGATAGACAGAGATTCGAAATCAACCGTCTGAATATTAACATCCTCCTTTTTACTGCAGGAGGCGACAAACAAAAGCGTACACAACGAAACAGAGACCAATGAAAATAATCTTCTCATAACAGAATTAGTTTAATAAATTAAATATCAATACATTGAAAAAATTTGCACAAAACCCTTCGCTGTTCATCCCGATAGCGAAAAATATAGTTGAAACTGGCAGGTCTTCTGGCTCGCCCGGTTTTCTGCGCCTTCCCGTCCCGACTTGTCGGTACAGTGGCTTTGATTCAGAAACCTTTTGAGTGGGCTTACAGCTGCGGGTACAGCTCCGGAATTGCACCGGATTCCCTTTTTGATTCACCCCATCGGAAAAGACAGGAATGAAACCTAGTTTCAGTGCAAATGTACAATTTTAGGTTTTACAATTCCAAATCAGGTGTCATACTAATTTGGAATATGTTATCAACAATCTGTGAATAGGAAAAAGATTGCTTCCTTTTTTATACTTTTAAACCACTTGAAATGCCATCTTTTATGTCGCCCGAAGAAGTAAAAAAAAGAATCAACCAACTGCGCAAGGATATTGAGCAGCACAATTATAACTACTATAAGCTCAATCAGCCGGTCATCTCAGATTTTGAGTTCGACATGCTGATGAGCGATCTTCTTGCGCTCGAAAGCAAGTTTCCGCAGTTTGCCGACCCCAACTCCCCTACCCAGCGCGTTGGAAGCGATATCTCCCGCGAGTTTCAGCAGGTGGTGCATCAATATCCCATGCTTTCGCTCTCCAACAGCTATTCAGACACAGAAGTGATCGAGTTTGTGCAACGGGTGGAGAAATTCTCCGGCGAAACGCCCGATTATGTTTGCGAACTCAAACTGGACGGCACCTCCATCAGCCTAACTTACCAGGATGGTGAACTCCTGAGGGCTGTCACCCGCGGCGACGGTGAGAAAGGCGACGATGTGACAGCCAATGTCAGGACAATTCGTTCCATCCCGCTGAAGCTTCATGGTAATTATCCTGCTCTCTTTGAGATACGTGGAGAGATTGTGATGCCATTTACCGTTTTCGATGCACTCAACCGCGAACGAGCCGAACTGGGGGAACAACTCTTTGCCAACCCCAGAAACGCGGCTTCTGGTACCCTGAAACTGCAGAATTCATCGATGGTGGCCTCGAGAAAACTGGATGCTTATTTCTACTACATTCTGGGTGATAACCTGCCGGAAGATGGTCATTATGAACTGCTGCAACAAGCCACCAATTGGGGTTTCCAGATCTCACCCCATGCGCACAAATGCAATGATGAAACTGAAATTCTCCAATACCTTTCAGTTTGGGACAAAAAAAGGGAAGAGCTTCCTTTTGCAACCGATGGCGTCGTCATCAAGGTCAACTCCAAAAGGGTACAGGAAGAGCTGGGCTATACCGCCAAAAGCCCAAGGTGGGCTATCGCCTATAAATTTAAGGCTGAGCGGGTAGCCACAAAATTGCTGAGTGTCGATTTTCAG
>JAVHPO010000409.1:0-7707 GCA_036170635.1 Prolixibacteraceae bacterium
AAACTGTTCAACCCTTTCTGGGTTGATACTTTAACTGTTTCATTTTCCCCCGGTTGCACCGGGGGTTATTCAAATTAAACCCTTTTCAGGGTTTTTCGTGTCATAAAGTCCGAAGGACTTGAATATGAATAACCTCCGGTGAAACCGGAGGTAGAGGAATAAATGTGATTTGGAACCCCGAAGTGGGTTCAACTATATTCTAAATAAATTTTAAACAGTCTACAAACATTTTCTCATAATACCATCTATCATGACAAAGAGAATTCTGATCATCGCAATATTCCTGTTTGTATTCCTGTCTCCTGGCTTTTCCCAAAAAGACACCATTACCATGAAAGCCGGGTCAGATCAGGAGAAGAAGGCTTCAGAGTGGATTGCCTCCCTCAGCCTGAACGATGCCGCAAAAGCGGAAAGACTGACGAAGGTAGTCACAACCCACCTGGATGCCGTCCGCGACTGGCACAACGAACATCCTTTTACCTCAGTCCCGGAGGGCATCAATCCAGCCAATGGAAGGAAATTCGGTGAGCTGGAACGCCAGTTTATTGCCGATTCGGCTATCCCGAAATCGGTCCATGAGCAATTGATGACAGGGTTGAGGAAGGATCTTGGCGAGGAACAGGTCGAAGCTATTCTCGATAAATACACGGTAGGCAAAGTGGCCTTCACCATGACCGGCTACAAGGCCATCGTCCCGGACCTGAAACCGGAGGAGGAAGCAATCCTCCTGACCAATCTGAAGCAAGCCCGCGAGATGGCGATCGATTACAAAAGCATGAAGCTGATCTCGATGGTTTTTGAGATCTACAAGACCAAATGCGAGCAGTACCTGAACGACAATGGTCGTAGCTGGAAAGCCTTGTACAAGGCTTATTCAGATATGATTAAGGCTAAAAAAGCCGAGGCGGCAAAGAATCAGAAATAAAATTTTGTTTTTATCTCCATTTCGGTTCGACCGGAACTCTTTCTCCGTCGGCAGTGGTGTGCTCCTCCAGCGAATTCTCTTTGGACTGGATTACCATGTATATCATTGTTTCGTCAGAAGAATTGCAGATACCGCGTTTCCCTTGCGGCGCAACCCGTATTACGCTGCCTTCCTTTATGCCAAAACAGCCTTCGTCCACTTGAAAAAAACCGAAACCTTTTAAGATGATGTAGGTTTCTTCGTTTTTTCGGTGAATATGAAAATATGGTTGCTCCGATTGCGGAGGAAGTGAATTAAACGAAATTTCGATGCCTGTCGCTTTGGTCGCATCTTTTAAGAATACTTTGCCCTCAGCATCAGTTCGGGGTCTACTTATTGTTTCTTTTCTTTACCTCCTTCATTTGCAGGTATGGTGAGTGCTCTCCTCCGGGAATTTTTTACATTGCTCGGCTGCTGTTTCGTTAGGTGTAGTGCTATGTTAAAATTTCAAACAATCTGTTTAATTTTTCTTGAACCTCTGGATCAATATCCATTGTATCCATGAGTGAAATTAAATTGTAATAGTCGCGCTTAAAAAAGGCCTGTGCATATCCGATTTTTCCATAAAATTCTGGAAAAATTAAATCTAACCAGTCATCAGATAACTTTGCAGTATTCCACCAATTATTATGCAGATCATTTAAATAGGCTGGTATCGTGAAATTTGCAATAGTTTTGTCCATTGTTGTCCTAAGGTTAATAGAAGTAAATTGAGGATAACTATGTGCCAACAATTGAGCATATCTTAGTAGTAGTTTTGGTCTGGCAAAATAGTTTTCTAACTCTCTTTTAGACCAGCACATTATTGGTAAACGTGGATTGTCTTGATAATTTGGAAGATTGTCGAATAACGCTATTCCTTTAAGTTGTGGAAATATTTCCTGCAACGCAACAAATCTAGATATTGCAGTTCCTGGAATATTATCAGAAGTATAGTCCACATTTGCTACCCTTAATAATCGCTCAACAGGATGATTTAGTTTTCTTGCAAAGGCAAGCAACATTTGTAGGTCAGATGATCCTTCTAAATAAATAACATGCCCTTTTGACTTAGCTAAATAATATTTTTCCCAGCCAATTTCTGTAAGTGACTTCTTTATGTATCTAATGGATTGAGAATTTGTAGCTTTATTAAGTTCAAAGGTCTGATTTTCAATCAACGCAATAACACTTGATGATTCCACTGCTTCTTCTAATACAACCTCTGAGTGAGAGGCAACTAAAATCTGAGAATTTGTCTCAGCTGCAATTTCATTTAGCTTTTGAAAAGCTTCTCTCTGTCTAATTACTTCAAGGTGGGCATCTGGTTCATCAAGTAATAATATCGTGTTAGGGTTAGAAAACATATATGCAAATAGGAGTAGGGACTGCTGAAACCCTCGACCACCTGAAGCAATATCATATTTTACCCCATTCTCAACGTATTCTAAGTTTATTAGACCAGTCGCTTTTATAAATTCAGGTTTTTGAATTGTTACACCAAACATTGAAAAAATTACTTCGTTTAGTTTTGTCCATTTTGTTTCATTATCTAGATCATTGTTGGTTAAAACATCAGGATGAAGAATTTCAAAGCAAATATTTCTTAAAACCTCTGCCGTTTTTCCTTCACCTAATTTACGATCAATAGAACCTTGAGTTAGTTTATCCTCAGAGGTTGTAATTCCTGACATTGGTTGAAGAAATCCAAAATGAACACCTTTGTCATTCTCATATTGGTTAATTAAATCTTGAATACCAGAGACAACTTTACATGAGAAGGATTCAGCGTTAGAAAACTCAAATTCGACTTTTGCCTTCCATTCTTTATCTGAATGTCCAGAAAGTTCTACCTCTAAAACAATATGCCGAGTATGACCAGATGGATGCCTATAAGTAACTTTTCGGTTTTTCCATAAAAACCTTGCATCAGCAATAGGGCTATTCACTAAATCTCGTCTATTTATTGATACCGCCCCCTTTATATTTAAGTCCTTCCTTTGATAAGCTGAAATGAAGTTTTTTACTCCTATTTCCCATAAACACAAAGCTTGAAAAATAGTTGATTTACCAGAATTGTTTGGCCCAATAATCACCACTGATTGAGAAAGTGGAAATGTTATTGTTTCAAGTTTTTTAAAGTTCTTTATTGTGACATTTGTTATCATGTTCGAAAATTTGGATTGAGTAACAAATTTAAGATAATTTGAATATCATTTGAATAAGAACGATTTCGTTGTGTACTCAGACGTTTACATATACAATATTACCATACTTATATATCTAACCCGGTATTGCGCAGGTTCATATTCATATTGCTCTTAATCATAAAAGTATTAAATTTATTTCTTTAAAATGATTGTCTGTGGAAACAATATTCTATACCATCCAATGAAAAAACAACTGATTGCCGCTCTGCTGGTTTTGATAACCGGATCGCAACTTTATGCCCAACCAACCAATGGGAAACAGGGGATTCTGGTCGATGAGTTTATCTATACCGAGGCTCCTTATCCCTCTTGTCATGCGGCCACCATAGCGGAGACCCCCGGCGGACTGGTTGCCGCATGGTTTGGTGGCACTGCCGAGCGAAATCCGGACGTGGGCATCTGGGTGAGCCGTCACGAAGGCGGTAAATGGAGCGCGGCAGTAGAGGTTGTCAACGGCGTTCAAAACGATACGCTGAGATACCCTACCTGGAATCCGGTGCTGTTTCAGGTTCCGAAGGGTGAGTTGCTGTTGTTTTACAAGATCGGCCCTTCACCATCGTCCTGGTGGGGAATGGTGGTCAAATCGAAAGACAACGGCAAAACATGGGGCAAGCCGGAAGCGCTGCCAAATGGCAACATCGGTCCGGTGAAAAACAAGCCCGTGCTGCTAAGCAACGGAACGATTCTTTGTCCTTCAAGCACCGAAGGCAAAGAGGGGTGGCGGGTCCATTTTGAGCTTTCCACCGATTTGGGAAAAACCTGGCAAAGAACAGCCCCGATCAATGACGGGCAGAGGATCAAGGCCATCCAGCCAAGTATCTTGATCTACCCGGATGGAAGCCTGCAGATTATCTGCCGCAGCAGAAGCAGGGCAATCGTTGAGTCTCGGTCCACGGATAATGGCAAAACATGGAGCGCCTTAGCTGTTACCTCTTTGCCCAACAACAATTCCGGCACCGATGCCGTGACTTTGAAAGATGGGCGTCAGTTGCTGGTGTACAACCATGTGCTTCCCCCGGCGGGAAAGGATAAGGGCGACAGGACACCGCTGAATGTCGCGGTTTCGAAGGATGGAAAGAGTTGGTATGCGGCCCTTGTTCTGGAAGATTCCAAAATAGGTCAGTACTCCTATCCGGCTGTCATCCAGGCTTCCGACGGAATGGTTCACATCGTCTATACCTGGCGGCGCGAAAGGATCAAACATGTGGTGGTCGATCCGGCAAAAATGGTATTAAAAGAGATCAAAGACGGTGTGTGGCCGGAGTAAAGTAAGAGCTTGTTTAAAAATATTGGCAGGATTGTTGAACCCACTTCGGGGTTCCTGTTTCCGCTCGATCCTTAACCCCCGGTTGCACCGGGGGTTATTCACATTGAAGTCCTTCGGACTACTAAGAGTAACAACCCTGAAAAGGGTTGAATATGAATAGCCATGGGTAAAACCCATGGAACACGCGAACATGCGTTGCAGCAACCCCGCAGGGGTTAAATGTGAATAACCGCGGGTGAAACCCGTGGTTGAACGAACGTGCAAGACATCAACCCCGAAGTGGGTTGAATAATTTGTATCATGTAACTAAATCAAAACAGTTTCTCAATGCCCATTAAACACGAGGTATAACACCACCATCACCGCTGCCAGCGCACCCCAAAGTTTCCAAACCCGTTTGGTGGGTTTGACCAGTTCTCCATCGATCGCTGAGTGCTCAAAGACTTTCCCGTTGGGGTCGGTCAGGGAGATGATTACGGCCGAAACCATCAATACCGCAAAAATGTAAAACGAAAGCAGCAGGTAATGTGGCCAGAAACTGTATTTGTCGGCCGTGAAAACCCACAGATAGAGAACGCCCGTACCCAGACTAAAGGCAGAACCGGCTGAGAGAATCAGGTTGACCGCCCTCCTGGTGGTACGCTTCCAGAATACCGTCAGCAGAAAGACCACCGAAAGGGGAGGAGCGATAAAGCCCAATACCGACTGGAATACATCGAAGAGGTTGAGTCCCTTGATGTTGTCGATGGCCAGCACTACCAGTACGGCGAAAACGCAGCCGGCCACCACGGTAATTCGTCCCATGCGGATGATTTGGCTGTTGGTGGCGGCTGGATTGATCTTCTTGACATAGACATCCATGGTGAAAACTGTACTCAGCGCGTTGAGAGAGGAACCAATGGTGCCGACAAGCACCGCAATCAGCACCACCACGACCAGTCCGTTCATCCCGGGAGGGAACAGGTTGGTAACCATGGTCATGTAGGCTTCGTTGGGATCTTTCAGGTTGGGAAACAGAATGTAGCAAAGGATTCCCGTGAGGATAAACAACGGCAACGACAGTATCTTGAGCCATCCGATAAAATTGACGCCCATCTGGCCCTGTTCAAGGTTCTTTGCGCCCAAAACCGATTGGACCATCGCCTGGTCCGTACAGAAAAACGCTACCGCGGAAACGGGGTATCCCAGCAGGATCGCCACCCAGGGATATTTTGGATCGCTTGCGGGCTGGATCAGGTTCCAGAACCCGGAAGGCACACCGTGAAAAACGTTTGAGAGACCGCCAATTTTGACGATCCCCAGGATGGTGAGCATCAGCGAAACGGCAATCAGCAGCAACATCTGAAAGACATTCACTTTGGCAATGGCTTTCAGTCCGCCGGCGAAGGTAAACAGTCCGGCAAAGGTCACCAACACGATCACGGACTGTGCCATCGGGATACCCAATATTTGCCTTACCAGGAATCCGCCGGCAAAGAGTCCAAGCGAAAGCCACGAGATCAGGATCTTGATCAGCGCATAGACAGCCAGAATATCCTGGGTCGAACTGCCATACCTGTTGCCCATGAATTCGGGCATGGTGCTCACTTTCGCGGCCAGGTAACGCGGAGCGAAAACTACCGCCAGCAGAAACAGAAAGATGAAGGCATACCAGTCGAAGTTGACGGCCACGATACCCGTAGCGTATCCCACACTGGCAAAGGCAAGCAGCATCGAGGGCCCGACATTGGTGCCCCACATGTTGAAACCTATGCTCTGCCATCCCAGGGATTTGTTGGCCAGGAACATGGAGTCCGCCGTCTTTTTTTTGCCTGAAAAACTGGCCCTGAAGCCAATGGCGATCAGTACAACAAGATATGCGACGATGATGGAATAATCCAGGGGGGTAAAATTATCTGTGATAGAATGCTGCATAAGTTTGGTCGTTTGTGTTTGGTTTTCCTGGTAAGGATTAGCGGTATTTTTCCATGATTTTCAGGGCATCGTCGATATCTTTTTCTGTTTTGAAATGCATCAGGATATTTAGTCCTTCGTTTCCGACATGATCCAGAAGCGGTTGTAATTCCGGGAGTTCCACCCAGCAGGGCATGATAGACTTCCCTGCGGAGAGGATCTTTTTGTAGAGATCATACCAACAGGGATCGCCTCCCTGCGGCTGACCGTAACCCGGTGTCCACTGGACGGCGTTCAGCTCCTCGATTTCGAGGATGGCATCCAGGTGCCGGATGGCGTCCACACCATCCAGGTGGTAAAGGGTATAATCGATTTTCTGACATTGTTCACGGGTGAAGGGCAGAACGAACCGCCTGAAATCATCTTCCGAAAACATGATGGAGATGTCGGACTGAAGCTTGGAAACCTTGCCGGGTCCCCAGAGGGAGAAATAGCAGAATGCCATCTCATCGCCTTCGCGGATGATCTCATAGATGCGGTCGAACACAGTGAAATAGATGTCATTGACGCTTTGCAGCTGCAATTCCAATCCTTCCGGATTGATGATCATATCCATCAGCACATCCTGCGTTCCGCGTATGCTGGCTAGTACATCCAAGCCCTCCACCAGATCAGGACAGCCGACGAAATATTTGCCATTGGCCTTTGCCTTGCAGGCTTTCAGCAGGTCGAGATGCAGTTGCCACCATGGATTTTGCTCATCCAGCTCCAGTTTCAGCTCGCCCTCTTCGCGGATCCAGATGGTCTCCCCGCCACCTTCGAGCCGTGCACCCAGGATGGCGGCCAGCGAACCCGGGCCCAGCTGGGTATTGGCAACGGGTATGATATCCGCTTTTAGCGAACTGCGCGATAGCTGGTAATGGAGATTTTCGGCCCTCCATTTCGGGTCGAACCAGTATTGGTTCAAATCACGGGCAGGCGGGGGCGGGGAGACCATTTCATGCGGGGCGCCATCCTTTTGAAGGTGTTCCCACATGCTCAACATGACTCCTTTGCCATTCCACCAGTCGAGGTAGTGTTTTTTCGACTCTTCCCAATCAGATTTCCAGGTATGCATTTTTTTTATTTCAAAAGCTCTATTAATATACTATTCAATGTCGTTTAGTTAACAAAATACTTTGTGTTTCCTTCGTGCTTTCCGTCGTGACCTTTGTGGTAAAACATTAAATTTAACCACAAAGGGCTCAAAGGTTTCCACAAAGTACACAAAGGGGAAATAATCAATTGCCTTAACTGAACGACATGGATATACTATTTCCAATACCTTGAAAGCCCTCGTCAAACCTAAGATGAACAACCTTGCTTAGTTCAATTTCATCGGTATTCGTAACCGG
>JAVHPO010000410.1:0-1494 GCA_036170635.1 Prolixibacteraceae bacterium
ATTTTTCACAGACTTAGAAATCGTATAGAGGCGCATATTTGTATCGCCTTTTGTGGGATCACTTTAAATTGTTGTGGGGATTAAATTTTCAAGCATAAATATTTGCTAATCTGAAAAGGAAAAACGGTATATCTATTACACCTCTTTGAGTAGCGCGGAATGCTTTTATTTTAGCGTTAAAAGATTCGGCAGAAGCATTAGTACTACGGTTATCAAAATAATTCAATATCTCTGGGTAATGTGAATAGAATGTTGCTGATATTGTGTTGAACGATTTGAAACCTGAGTCTGTTACATCGTTGAACCATTTGGCTATTTTGGTGTAAGCCAAGCCTTTAATCGTTGTGTGCGTAAAGATCATCCTTAATGAATGTGTCAACCAATATGCTTTCTTTATATCAGGATAAAGGTCAAATAGTATGGCTGCCCTTACTTTTTGTTTTGGTGTCCATTTTTCTGCCGATTTGAACAATAGGTACCTGCTACGTGCAAGGAGTTGTTTTTTTGTGTCCCCATTTGACAATGCCTCTGGGGTATACTTTTTCTTATCGGATTTTGCGTTTTCAATGGCATTTGTTTCTTCGTTGATAGCATCCCACCTGTGTGTGATCCGCATCTCCTGAATAGCATCATTGGCCAGCTTTTGGACATGAAATCGGTCGATTACCCTAGTTGCACATGGGAAACACCGGCGCACGGTTTTGTCCATTGATCCGGCCATGTCGAGCGTTACTTCTTTGACCACTTCCCTTGCTTCTTCTGGGATGCTGTTGATAACCTGGATGAGTTTGTCCGAACACGTCCCTTCGATCATGGCCACCAGTGTTCCTTTGCGCCCTTTCCCATCTTTGTTGGTCACCACGGTATAAAGCTCCCCGTTCGTAAGGGCCGTTTCATCAATGCTCAAATTGGGGCCTAGGTTCTCTGGGAAAAGTATCCAATCCCGAGCATGTTCTTTTTGTTCCCATGTTTTGTAATTGCTCAGGTACTCCTTGTATTGCTGCCCCAATTGGTTGCCATTTACATAGTAAAATTTCTCAAGGCTATTGCTGCTAATGGGGTAATTGTCCAAATAATCCTTTTAAAAAATCCGCGAAACTTTTAGTGTAACGCGTACCTTCGGCGACCGAATCCCAATCCCTGCTGACCACTTCCCCCGTAGGTTCTACAAGCCATCGTCGCCTGCGAACATGTAGAAATACTGGCTTCTTCCGCAAAGGAAAGTCTTGTATAACAGATTCCGGGTGAAACCCTTTCGAGGTAAGTTTCTTTTCAAAATAGGCCTCTGGTTTAACATCATGTTCATCCAGATAAACATGAATGAAATTATCTTCGACAACAACATTGATTATCTCAAAATATTCGAATATCTCAGAAGGTAAAATGAGCTTGATCAAGCTTAAGTAGTGTTCATTTTCAGTAGACATATAATCCTTGTTTTTTTTAACAAAGATTTATTTTTTATTCTTTCCCCACAAGAATGTCATGTGATCC
>JAVHPO010000411.1:0-1487 GCA_036170635.1 Prolixibacteraceae bacterium
TGCAGGATTTTCTGACCACCTTTCTGGTGACCTTGTCTAACCCGCTCTCTGTCTTTGTGTTCATCGCGATTTTCACTGGATATAGTATTGTTTTGCAATTTTCACAGCCTTTGGAAGCCTTGCTATTGTTTGGAGGTATTTTTATCGGGGGATCGCTATGGTGGTTCATAATTACCGGTTTTGCCAATCTTTTCAGGCACAAACTGACCATCAATACGCTCTATTGGGCCAACAGGATCATTGGATTGGGTGTCATTTTAGTTGCGGTCGTTTTCTTTATCTATCTTCAAACAAAAGGTATTTAATCCGAAAGTCTACCTGACGAGGCAAGTCTTAATGTTTTTTCCCTAGCGGCGAATCGTGCTCCTTGGCCATGTGTGCAAAGGTAAGCCTATCCAGTAACCTGGGAAAGAACTTCCCCAAAAACACTGAGAGCTTTCCCTCTTTAAATGTCAATACGAGCGATCTTTTCCTCTTTTCAATTGCATTCACGACCAAATGGGCACAAACCCCGGCGCTCATCATTTTCTCTTCTTGCCTGGGCGTCTCCCCTTGCGGTTTCCCATCAGCCATCAGCGCTGATTTTCTTATCTCAGAGGTCGTAAAACCGGGAGCTGCAACCAATACGTGAAGACCTGTGTACAAATTTTCCAGACGGATGGTATCAAGCAAGCCGCGAATTGCAAATTTTGAGGCAGAATAGGCTGAACGTGCCGGTAAGCCAACATGCCCTGCGACAGAGATAATACCTACCAAAGAGCCTTTGGTGCTTATCAGATATGGAAGCGCATATTTTGTGCAGTAGACTGTTCCATAAAAATTCACATCCATTACCTGTTTGAAACTATTCAGATCAACATCATCGAACAAAGCCCGCATGGATAAGCCGGCATTATTGATTAATACGTCAATTCGCCCAAATCTCCGGATGGTACGATCTATAAGCTCCTTGCATGCTGATTCGCTGGTAACATCGGTCTTTGTGACCAGTACTTCCGATGATTCGAGGATTGCCTGAAGCTCATTCAATTTATCAATTCTCCTGGCGGCCAGGGAAAGTAAAGCGCCTCGTTTCGCATATTCTATAGCCAACGCACGGCCTATACCTGAAGAAGCTCCAGTTATAATTACTACTTTACCGCTCATTGACAATTAGTTATTACTTGTTTTACCGCTTATACGGAATATGTGATACAAAAATAGCGCTTTTTAGCAGATAAAAATATATTGTCAAACAATTTTTGTATATCACTAATATTAAGGACTATACAATTTTTTCTTCGAAAATATACTTTTTTTATGCCTGTATTGGGTGATTAAAAAAAATGGGTTATCTTTGCAGTGCCTTTGAAAAACAAAGGATTTACAAGGATGACTCAGTAGCTCAGCAGGTAGAGCACATCCCTTTTAAGGATGGGGTCCTGGGTTCGAGCCCCAGCTGGGTCACTTTTTTTTGTTATTGCCGCTGTATATGAATTTATACAGCG
>JAVHPO010000412.1:0-7638 GCA_036170635.1 Prolixibacteraceae bacterium
ACTCAATGAATAATAAGCAATTTAATAATTTTTGTGGTTTTTTGTTGGGGGGAGCTGCAGAAGATTAGATAGACGCCTGTGGCAACACGCATGCCGCTTGAGTTTTTGGCATTCCAGGTGGCCCTGCCACCCAATGAGGTGGTTTTGAAGATCAGATTTCCCGCCACATCGGTTACCCTTATTTCCGTTCCCTCTGTCAGACCATCGATGGTAGCCACTCCTTCAAAGGATTCACGGAGAGGGTTGGGCCAGACATAGGCTTTCTCCAGATCACCGTCTCCTGCTGTGGCATCACTTTTCCAAGAGAAAAGTCCCTTTTCGGTGGCAAAGAAAACTTCTCCACTCTCCGGGAGAATTGCTATCGCGTCAATCCTCCCTGAAGGCAGCGGTGAATTTTGGCTGTCGAAATGACGCAGCAGGTGATTGCCTTGTTCGGAGAAAAGAAAAGCCCCGGAATTGGCTGTTCCAATCCATTTACGGTTACCGCCATCAATGGCGATGGCAGTGATTTTCTCTTTTTCGAGAAGTGGTTTGAAAAATCCTTTCCCATCATCGAGGGAGGGTTGGGAGCCGTAAAATTCTCCGGAGTCAAATATTCTGTCAGGATTGGTATAGACGACCACACCTGTACCTGTTCCAACCCAAAGATCCTGGTTATGATCTTCAACAACGGTTGATATTTCACCGAACTGTGTGATCAGAGAGGTTGTTCCGTTACTGAAACGGCTTTGTACAGCCACTTTTCGATATTGATCGTCGGATATATTTTCCGCGGTGCCCTTTACCTTGTAAGCAAACAGTCCCTCCTGCGGAAGAACCACCCAATGAACCCCAGTTTTGGAGATGATCTGATTTCCCGTTGTTATATTTGGATTATTCATGCCGGGATAGGGGAGGGAAACAAAATTTCCGCTTTGCGATAAGCTTCCCAGAGGGACCTTCCCGGTAGGATTGGTATAGAAAAGGTTATTTTGGTTGTCTGTTGCTAAGCTGCTTACGACACATGAACCATTCAGAGCCCCCAACAGAGAGTTTAGTTCGTTGTAATGCACCATGATCCGGTTTTTCTGAGAATAGAGCAAACCGGAACCTGCTGTGGCGGCCCAATACTCGTCAGAATGGCTGCTAAAGGCAAATGAGGTCATGGGTCTGATTGATTTGAGCCCCGTATCATCATCCGCGCTGAAATTTTGCCAAATGCCTGCGTGGTAGATGGAGATGGAAGCTTCGGGAATTCCAACAGTGTTGTAAGTTGATGTTGCTGCAAAAATTTCTTCGTTTGCCGAATTCAGAGCTGTTATCTGATCGCTGCCAGGGGAGTTGGAACCCAGGTGGATGAAGGATGAAGAAGCTGATAGATAAGTTAGTCCGAAGCGGCTGTCTCCAATCCACAACTTCCCATTGATGTCTGTAAGCGCATCCCTTGGATCGATTCCATCAGGCATTCCACCCGACTGGTAACTGCTGATGATTTTGTTTCCGGTTTTTCCGGTAAGCCAAACTTCACCTTTGACCAGGATGATCAACCCGTTTGAAGAAGATTTAATACCCAGGATCTGTTTGATTTCAGGATAATAGCGGAGCCATTTGTTTCCGTCCCAGGCGAGTAGCTGGTCGTTACTTCGGTCATGAACAAAAAGCAATCCATCCGAAACAGCGATGGAGGAAATATTCGCATCCGGCTGAGGAAGTCCGGATTGCAACTGCCAGTTCCGGTAATCCTGGAGGTTGCTGTTTTGTTTGGGGGCAGTGAAAATGCCATGGTTGGTGGCGACATACCAGTCCCCCCCCACGGAGACCAGGTCATTGGCCTCTTTTAGGTCATTTTGTGCACCCAGGTACCAGGTTTCAGCAACCTCCACTTTTTGTAAATCTACTTTGACTATTCCGAAACCACAGCAAAGCCATGCATTGTTGCCTTCGCAAATGATCCGGTGAATGGTTTTATCTGGGAGTCCGGTCTTCCTGGTAAGGTCTGGAAAATTGACAATCCCCCCCCTTTGCAAAAGATCGAGGTTCCCATTTTGGTATCCGACGATCAGAATATTGGGTTCAGTGGCGTATGAAATGGCCGAAATTCCATAATCTGAGAGCCCATTTGCTTTGGTTGTGGTAGTGTTTTGGCGCCCCGTTTTATCAGTAAACAGTAAACCGTTTGCAGTTGCTGCGACAATGGATTCGGGCGTTTCAACAACTTTAATGACTGGGATAAATGAAACATGCGCTCTCCACTCCCCGATGCGGCTCTGACCGAAAATGAGACACGGCAGCAAAATCAGGGAAAGAAGTAATTTCCTCATTATCTGTCGGGCAGATGGGGATACTCTTCCTGCAGAAATCTGACCAGCTTTTGAACAGCACGTCCGCGGTGGCTCATGCTATTTTTCAACGCAGCATCCATCTCTGCAAATGATTGCGAATAGCCTTCCGGACAGAAAACAGGGTCGTAACCGAATCCCTCAACTCCCCTTCTTTCGTGCATGATCTCCCCTTCTACAATACCTTCGAAAAGAAATTCATTTCCTCTGATAATCAGTGAAATTACGCAACGAAAACGTGCGGAACGATTCGCTTCTCCTTCCAGTTCCGAAAGCAGTTTCGAAACATTATCGTCCGAATTTCTATCTTCACCCGCGTATCTGGCCGAGCGCACCCCCGGTTCGTTGTTGAGCGCGGTCACTTCGATGCCGGTATCATCGGAAAAGCAGTCAATCCTGAAACGGTCCCAGATGTAAAACGATTTTTGTGACGCATTGGCCTCCAGGGTATCACCGGTTTCGGGAATATCATCCGAGCAGGAGATATCGTTGAGGCTGAGCAGGGTGAATTCTCCTTTCAGAATCTCGCCAAGCTCTCTCAGTTTGTGTGCATTGTTGGTGGCAAAAACCAGTTGATGCATGGTGAAATTTATAATAGTATTTTGGCGATCTGCCTGGTGTTGTCTGTAATTCCGTAGGTATAAATGTGCAAACAGGGTACCTTATTAGCGATCAGGTCTTTGGCTTGTAAAATGGCCCATTCTGTCCCGAATTGTCTTGCTTCATCGTTTGTTTTACATTTTCGAACCTCTTCGGCAAACTCTTCCGGAATGTCGATGCTGAAGAGTTTTGGCAGTATGGTAATTTGGTTCATCAGAGCAAGGGGTTTGATCCCCGGAATGATGGGAACAGTAATGCCTGCAGCCCGGCAACGATCAACAAAATCGTAATATTTTTTGTTGTCAAAAAACATTTGGGTAACAATGTATTCAGCGCCTGCATCCACCTTCTGTTTCAGGTAGAAGAGATCTGTTTTGGGATTGGAAGCTTCAGAATGTTTTTCGGGATAACCGGCAACACCAATGCAAAAATCGAGGGCGCTCTTGTTTTTCAGGTCAGGATCGAGGTATTTGCCCTCGCGCAATTGGACTATCTGATCCACCAGTTCATTGGCGTGGGCATTTCCGTTTTTTTCAGGCATGAACTGGCTTTCAGACTTTAATCCGTCGCCACGTAGCGCCAGGATATTTTTGATTCCCAGAAAATTGAGGTCGATCAGTATATTTTCCGTCTCCTCCCTGGTAAACCCTCCGCAAACCACATGTGGAACGACTGGAATCCCGTATTTGTGCTGAATGGAGGCTGCAATGGCAACCGTTCCCGGACGTTTGCGCACAATTCTTTTCTCGAGCAGCCCATTCTCCAGTTGCCGGTACTCAATTTCATCACGGTGAGTGGTAAGATTGATGTAGCGTGGATTGAACTCGATGAGCTCATCGATGGTTTCATAAAGTTTCGCTGCATTCTGCCCTTTCAGCGGAGGGAGCAATTCGAAGGAGAAGATCGTTTTTTTATTGGGTTGAATTAGGTCAATGACTTTCATTTGTTTATATTTTGTTTTTTATGGCCAAATGGAATTCGCATGTCATTTTAATCATCTTGATTGGTGATTTTGCAATCATGCTCATTTCATAATAAAAAATGGGTTTCGGAGAATACCGGTGATTTTGCAAATATAATTGTTTAGAAGCGATCTAAAACAACTTTCGATTCAGGATTTTACAATTAGAAGGTTACACAGAGCTGCACAGAGAAGCACAGAGTAAATGTTTGAAATGTTTGAGGGGTTTAAATTGTTTGAAAAGTTGTCGACGTTTGAGCCTTTCGAATGGGGATGTTTGATGCGTTTGAAAGGTTTCGATCCAATCAGTTTGGAAGTAGCTAACCTTACTTTGTTCTCTCCCGACTAGTCGGGACAAGTTGTGGAACTCTGTGCTTCTCTGTGGAACTCTGTGTAATATTTTTCTTTCTCGAATTGAATTGGAAAACATTCGAAGTTTTTACTATATTTAATGAATCTAAAATACTATGGAATGTCAAAAGGGAAAAAGCTTGAGAAAGCCATCAATTTCAACAAGGCCGGACTAAAAACGTCGATCATGGCGCTCTTTTATGAGGAGCCCACTTATGTCTATAATTACAAGCAGCTCTCCGGTAAAATCGGAGTAAAGAATACAACCGGACAAATGCTGGTCAGTGTGGCTTTGCAGGAACTTCGCGACAATGAGGCGCTGGAGGAGGTTTCAAAGGGCCGCTTCAGGTTAAAGCCCAAAAGTGGCGGAACAATTATCGGGACCATGGAGCTTAGCAACAAAGGATTCGGTCAGGTGTTTTGTGAAGAACTGAATGTAACTGCCCTGATCCAGGCGCCCAACATGAACCACGCACTTGACGGCGATAAAGTGAAAATCAGGTTATTTGCCAGACGTAAGAAGAGCGATGTTGAAGGCGAGGTGGTTGAGGTAGTGGAGCGTGCACAAAAAACAGTGGTTGGTACAGTCGAGATATCCAAGTTTTCGGCTTTTCTGGTTCCCACCAAACGGATGCCATTCGATCTGTTTATTCCCAAAGAGAATCTGAAAGGAGCCAAACATGGGCAAAAAGCTGTAGCAAAAATTGTTGACTGGCCTGAAAATGCACGCAATCCTGTTGCTGAAATCATTGACATTTTGGGAGATGCAGGCTCCAACAATACAGAGATGCATGCCATTCTGGCTGAGTTTGGATTGCCGTACAAATATCCCGAAAAGGTGGATGAGGCTGCCAACAAGATTCCGATGGAGATTTCTGCCGAAGAGATTGCCAATCGCCGCGACTTCAGGAAGATTCCCACTTTCACCATTGATCCGGCTGATGCAAAAGATTTTGATGATGCCCTTTCGATTCAAAAACTTGAAAACGGATATTGGGAAGTGGGTGTGCATATAGCAGATGTAACGCATTATGTGCATATGAACTCGATTATTGAGGACGAGGCCTACTTAAGGGCTACCTCGGTTTATCTGGTCGACCGCGTTGTTCCCATGTTACCGGAACGGTTGTCGAACGGAGTTTGTTCCTTGCGCCCAAATGAGGAAAAACTCTGCTACTCTGCAGTGTTTCAACTGGATGAAAATGCAAAGGTTCATAAGGAGTGGTTCGGCAGAACCATTATTTATTCTGACCGGAGATTCAGTTATGAAGAGGCCCAGGCTGTCATTGAAACAGGTGAGGGTGATATGAAGGAGGAGATTCTCACCCTTGATATGCTGGCAAAAAAATTGAGAAGCAAACGTTTCGAAGGCGGATCGATTGATTTCGACAGGGTTGAAGTAAAAATCATCGTCGATGATGCAGGAAAGCCAACCAGTGTCTTTTTCAAAGAGTCAAAAGATTCCAATAAGCTTATTGAGGAGTTTATGTTGCTGGCCAACAAACAGGTGGCAGAGCTGATCGGGAAACCAGCCCCCCGGAAGAAGGAGAAAACTTTTGTCTACCGGATTCATGACAAGCCTGATCCTGAAAAACTGGAGAAGTTCAACCATTTCATCAAACGTTTTGGTTATGGCATCATGACCAATTCTCCAGCAGCAGTATCATCTTCCATGAATCAGTTGATTACCAATGTTACCGGAAAGAAAGAGCAGAATGTGATTGAAACCCTGGCCATCCGCACCATGGCAAAGGCAGAATATTCGACCAGAAACATAGGTCATTATGGATTGGGATTTGAATACTACACCCATTTTACCTCGCCAATCCGGCGGTATCCGGATATGATGGTTCACAGGTTACTGGACCGCTATTTGCAGGATGGCGCCTCCGTTGCCGCCAACAAATACGAAGATATGTGCAAACACTCCTCGGATATGGAGAACCGTGCCGCCAATGCCGAAAGGGCTTCCATCAAGTACAAACAGGTGGAATTTATGTCGGATAAGATCGGACAGCAATACAAGGGTGTTATTTCAGGCGTTACGGAGTGGGGTATTTATGTCGAACTGGAAGAGAACAAATGCGAGGGTATGGTGCCTTTACACGAGCTAACCGACGACTATTACCAGTTCGATGAAAAGAATTATTGCATCATCGGAAGACGAACCAGAAGAAGGTATCAACTGGGCGATGAGGTCGAAATTGAGATTCTCAGAGCCAATCTGGAAAAAAAGCAGCTTGACTTCAAAATTGTTGTTTCTTCAACAAAATAATTATATTTGGTCAA
This sequence comes from Prolixibacteraceae bacterium, assembly GCA_036170635.1. Taxonomy (GTDB): domain Bacteria; phylum Bacteroidota; class Bacteroidia; order Bacteroidales; family Prolixibacteraceae; genus CAINVV01. Next base: position 6,520 of record JAVHPO010000412.1, read on the forward strand.
TAATGATGAATTCCAAACAATGAGCAACGAAAACTTAGGAACTAAAAAAGATGCGGTTCGCGAGAACATTTTAACCATTGCACAAGAAATTTTCAGCAAATTTGGTTACAAAAAGACCACTTTGGACGACATTGCCAATGCTGTCAGAAAGGGTAAAAGTTCTCTTTACTACTACTTTAGCAGTAAGGAGGATCTCTTTCAGGAGGTAATTCAGAAAGAGGCCGATATTTTGAGGGTTGAGTTGGCAAAAGTACTTCAGAAGGACATGGATCCTGCTGATAAGTTGCGCGACTATGTGATGACGAAAATCACCACTTATCGGCAACTTGCGAATTTTTACAATGCCATTGAAAACGATACGGCTGCAGTAGAATTCATAGACAAGATCAAATCCCAATACGACCAGGAAGAGATCAGAATGATGAAACGGATTTTGCTGGATGGCGCCAGGCAGCATAAGTTCGTTATCAAAGATTTCACTTTGGTTGCCATTGGTATCACTACAGCCATCCGGGGATTGGAGATGCCACTATCAGCAGGGCCATACAGATCGAATGATTTGGGCAAAAGTGTGGATGCCATCGTTAAGATCATCTGTTATGGCATCATGAGAAGAGATTAAAAAATTGAGGAGCAAATAAAAAAAATGCCCCGGAGGAGAGACCTTCGGGGCATTTTTATTTATTTGTAATGGATCGATCCTCCTGAAGAGCTGTCTGTATCCCTTATGGCCGGATTTCCCAGAACAGTAATACCTGCACCGCTGCTTGCATTCGCTTTTAATTCTTTTGTAATTTGTGCATTAATGTGGGAGCCGCTTGAACTTGACAATTCCCCTTTCTCTGACACCAGTCCTGATGCATCAATACCTGATCCGCTTGAGCTGTCGGCATTGAGTAATTTAGCGCTACCGTTTATATCTAGATGGCTACCGCTGCTTGACTCTGCCTCCAACTTGTCACAAGCAACTTCCAGTTTAATTCCCGACCCACTGGAAGAGCTCATTCTTAGATGGTCACTACTAATTTTATTTTCCGATTTTACATGGGAGCCTGAGCTGGTTTCCACTGATTTCAGTTGTTTCAGGGTTACATAAACTCTTAAAACCCTGGTATGAAG
>JAVHPO010000413.1:0-7607 GCA_036170635.1 Prolixibacteraceae bacterium
AGAATCAACTGAGGGAACCAGGAACTTCTTTGTATTTTGAAAGATTGCCTGTTTGAAATAATCGTTTTCATTACATTCTAATTAAGTGAATAACAAAACCTTAGGAGGCAATGAAACACGTTCAGACGGAGATACTTTGAAAAGAAATTTCAATTTCCCTTTCCGGCATTACCCGGACAGGTTCGATGGGTTTGATCTCAGCCTGTATGTTTAAGGCACCCCTAATTCTGGGTCAAAGGTAGAAAAAAATATCAATGATGGTTTGAAATGTTTGAAATGTTTGAAATGTTTGCCCCTCGGCTTCGCTCGGGGACCGGTACATCTTTCATCATTAAGTTTGATCCCTCCCCATGTCCCCGTGTCCCTGAACGTAGTCGAAGGGTAATATTTTTTGGAGCGACCCGGGTCCCCGAGCGAAGCCGAGGGGCAAAGAGCGTAGCACGATCCGGTCCCTGAGCGAAGCCGAAGGGTGCTGAAAGGCGCTGGGAGGGTAAGAAGATGAGAAAATGAGACCAGTCACTGAGCTTGCCGAAGGGTCTTGTGGGAAAGATTGGAATTCAGAATTGGAGAAGTGGATTGCTAAGTTGGAATCGCACATAATTCATGACATATGAGTCATAAATCAGACATTTCAAGAACTTTCACAACCTGATCTTTGCTCACACCTTCAAAGTCTTCTAGAAAGAGCTCAATTGAATCGCCAGTTTCCAAATAGTCGAAAAGATTTTTAATAGGCACTCTTGTCCCATAGAACACGGGTGTTCCTCCTAAGATTTCCGGGTCGATATTAATTATTCTTCCTTCCATGGCTGAGCGGTTTATTGTCTCAAATCTAAACAATTTTGGCGAATCGCAAGGTAAACTTATAGGGAACGCATCACGATTTGGCATTATTGCCTTGCGATAATTGAACCGTAAAGCTTTCACCAAGTACAAAATTAATTTAGAAGATTACTGTTTCCCCAATTAAAAAAAACATTGCTACTTTATCCTGTTACCAACTCGTGCTTGGTTCTGAAAGGGAATGTTGATCTAAAATCGCTTGTCTGAGGTTATCATATGTGACTGAAGGCGTCAAATTTTGTAATGATTTTAACGTTATCGAACTTTTGCTCCGTTTGTAATTGTTTAGTACAGAAGTTGAAACAACATAAAATACCCATTGGTCTAATTTCATTGGATCAAGGGTTACTTGATCTTTGTGTTTTAGTAAGCAAAAGACATAAATGTCAGCGTGCCTTATAGGTTCTGATTGTGTAAAAGTTTCGCTATCCCAAAATATACTTGCCTTAGTTGAAAAACTGATTTTCGAGAAATTTCTTTGATTCCATGTCTGCAAATACGATGCGGATTTAACTTCAATCTTAATTCCTTCTGGACTTTCCAAATCATAAGGACCCCATTCGTCCCGAATAATTGTTAAATCAATATTTAATGCGGAAGCTACGATAAATTCAGCAAACCGTCCTCGAGTCGCATTGCTAATGATGTCTGAAACACTCCACCTCCAAAAGTCCAAAAGTTTCAATCCAGTTTCACGATCGCCAATAGTCAGTTGTTCATCACCGGTCTTCTGCTTAACCGATATTTTTCCAAAGTTGGACGTCATGGTGGTTTGTGATTACATGGTTTTTTTAACCTGGTCACTAAATATTTGGCTAATAGCAAATAGCTTTTAGTAAACAAATCTCGAGATATTAAATGGTATAGTCTATGAACTCGTCCATTTCTTTAACGCACCAACATTCATCGAATTAACAATGTTCTTTGCTTCAGGCGTATACAAGAAATTTATTTCACTGGCGTAATGGTCCGTAATTTTTCCGCGCACCATCTTCATCGTGCTGTTGAGCATGTGGTTCTGCTCTGTAAAGGCCTCAGGAAGAATATAGACAGAGGCAGGAAGCCATCTTTCGGGGAATATGTTCTCAAATTTTCCGCCTTTTTTGTACTGATCAATTTCGACTTTTATCATTTCAATCGCCTTCGCGTAACCGGCCTCACTCTTGATCGTGATCCCTTGTTTCTCCAACTGACGGCTAATTTCAGGAATATTTGGGACGAACATCCCAACGGTATATGGATTCTGGTTGTTGTAGAGCATGGCCTGCTCGATGATTGGCGACTGGTCGACGATTGCCTCCTCAATGCCCTCCGGACTGTACTTTTCGCCATCGTTGCCGATCAACAGGCTCTTGAACCTTCCCATTACGTATAGGTAGCCATCTTTGGCAAGATAACCCATGTCACCGGTATGTAACCATCCATCGATGATCGTCTCACTTGTAGATTTAGGATTTTTCCAGTATCCTTTCATGACATTGCCGCCTTTCACGATGATTTCTCCTTTTTGTCCTGCAGGAAGTTCGTTGTTGTCACTATCTACGATTTTGCACTCAAGGAATTTGACAACTTTTCCGGATGAGCCAAATCTTACATGTTCAGGACAATTGGCAGATATAATAGGAGAGGCCTCTGTCAGCCCATAACCCTGGAAAACAGGAATCCCAATGGCGCTGAAGAACCTTTGCAACTCTATGTCCAGCAGTGCACCCCCACCGATGAAAAACTGAAGATTTCCGCCAAAGTTCGCACGAATCTTAGAAAAGATGATTTTATCGTACAGACGAACCTGGGGTTTAAGGAGTGCACGCCAGCCTTTTCCTTTGTTCCATCCATCCCCGTTGTAAGCATAGGCAATCTTTAGCGCATGGTTGAAAAGTTTTTCGGTGAATGCTCCTTTGCCCTGAATTCCCTTTTCGATGTTCTTGCGAAAATTTTTGGAGAGGGCAGGAACACTCATCATGATGTATGGCTTGATCTCCTGGATGTTAACAGGAACATTTCGCAGGGTTTCAAGCGGGGTTTTACCTGTCTGGATAGAAGCGACAGAGGCTCCTTTCAACATGAAGGTGTAGAGACAGGCCGTGTGTGCAAAGGAGTGGTCCCAGGGCAAAGTAGCCAGTGTTATGAAGTCGGGAGTGATTTCCAGGACATTATTTGCCTGGATCACATTGAGCGTATAATTGTAGTGGGTCAGCATAATGCCTTTGGGATCTGCCGTTGTCCCTGAGGTGTATGAGATGTTGGCTACATCATCCGGTTGGATATTTTTCCACACCTGCTCAAAGGCCATTTTGTTCTCTTCAATGTTAAGAAAAGCAACTCCTTTGGCAACAACATCCCTGAAAGCTATCTCTTTGGAACCGGGAGTAGCAACGCCGTCCATGATGATTACAGTTTCAAGGGATGGAAGTTGATCGATGATCTCGGCCAGCTTGGGAGCCTGTCCAGCAGAGATGATCAGCATCTTTGCTCCTGAGTGCTCCAACCTGAATTTAAGTTCTGATGCTTCCAGCTTGACCGACAAAGGAACGTTGATGGCCCCGCAATACAAAATGGAGAGTTCACTGATCAGCCAGTAGTTTCTTCCTTCAGAAAGCAATCCGGCACGTTCCCCTTTTTTAAGTCCGAGGGCCATCAGTCCGGCGCCAAACTCAAAAACGGATTGTTGAACCTGTTTGTAGGTCGAGGGTACATATTTATCCGTCAGTTTCTCCCATAGCTGAGGATTGTTGGGAAATTTCTGAACACTTGTCTCAAAAAGTTCTATTAAGGTTTTCATGAGTGGCTGGTTTCGAATGTGTAAGTGGTTTTTGATTTGTAAGTCTCCCCTGGATGAAGTACTGTAGTTGGGAATTCAGGATGGTTGGGAGAATCAGGATAGTGCTGGGTTTCAAGGGCAAGTCCGCTGTAACGACCGAAGCGATTGTCCAAGGCTGGAATATAATATCCTGTGTACAACTGGATTCCGGGTTCGTTTGTGAAGACAGAAACAGATCTACCGGTTTGCTCTTCCGACAGTTTCCCTGCATAAACCATTTTTTTGGCAGGATTGTCGAGCACATAATTAAGGTCATAACCATCCGGTAGTGCGCCGATTTCCGCGCCAACAGATTTAACCGTTGAAAAGTCAAAGGGGGTTTTGGTCACATCGGCAATCTCACCGGTAGGTATCAGATTGGAATCGTTGACTGTCCGCTTCTTACTGTTGATATGCAGCTTGTGATTGAAGATATTCTCCTTGCCGCCATTGAGGTTAAAGTAGGTATGATTCGTCAGGTTTACGACTGTGGTACGATCAGTAACTGCTTTGTATTCAATAGTTAATTCGTTTTGGTGGGTCAGTTTGTAGAGAATGCTGATATCCAGGTTTCCCGGATAGTTCTCTTCGAGATGGACACTCCTGTACTTTAATTCCAATCCAACGAAATCAGGCATTTCGATCGTTTTGGGCGACCATACCATTTTATCGAAACCTGTTTGACCCCCATGAAGATGGTTGGGGCCGTTGTTGATGAAAAGCTGGTAATGTACTCCTTCAACATTCAGTTTTCCACCAGCAATGCGGTTGCAATATCTTCCGCAAACGGCTCCCAGATAAGGATAATTAACAAGATATTCCGCTGACAAGTACTCTTCCAATGTGCTGAATCCAAGTACAATATTCTCTTTCTTGCCATTTTTGTCTGCCATCTCGATGTCGGTAATGATGGCGCCGTAGTTGGTTATTTTAACCGTAATACCGTTTGGGTTGACAAGCGTGTAAAGAAATACCTTTTCTCCCTTTGGGCAATGACCGAAAATTTCTTTTTTGATGTTCATAAGTTATTATTAATGATTTAGTTATTCACATATTCTCTCCCTCTGTTCTTCCCTCAAAACCCTTTGGCTTCGTTCAGGGACCGGATCCTCAAACGAATTTGTGGTTCCTTCGACTACGCTCAGGGACCACAGGCTAAGAGAGCAAAATTGAAAATCCCCAAATCCTATAATCCGGCGAATCCCAATCCTGATCCTCGAATGTAAATTTATACAAATCAAGGATTTTTTGAAAGTTATAACGAGTAAATTTTACTTTTTCTCACTATATTTTCTCTGTCAAAATAATTTTTGGTAAGTCGGTCGATAAATCTAATTTTACATAGGACATACAATCATCATCCCTAACTTTGGTAGTGATACATTGAAATCATGGGTGGATACGATATTATTGGCGACATTCACGGTTATGCTACTCTCCTGAGGCAGCTTCTGACCGAATTGGGTTACAAGCGCATCGACGGCGTCTGGAGGCATCCCGATAGGATGGTTATTTTTTTAGGTGATTTCATCAACAGGGGACCCGAAATCAGGGAGACTTTGCTGATGGTTCGCTTGATGGTGGAGTCGGGGAGTGCCCTCGCGATCCTGGGGAACCACGAATACGCCGCTATCCTCTACCACATCAAGGATGACAATGGTACTTTTATGTCGCGCCACATTGCCGGAAACAGAACACAGATCCAAAAGACATTGACGGTATTCAAAAATTTCGGTGAGGAGTGGAATGATCATCTGAAATGGATGCGGACCCTCCCATTTTACCTCGATTTGGGTGCTATCAGAATTGCCCATGCATACTGGAACGAGGAGGAGATTGCCAAATTGGATGAGTATCTTCCCAAAGGCCGACTGAAGCGGAAATTCATTCGGGAGCTGCACGAAAAACGTCCGGATATGGCAGTGATCGTTTATAAGCTATTGAAAGGGATCGAGTTTAGAACGCCAAAGGATTTGATTATTAAATGCAGCAAAGGATTGAGCCGGAAAGTTTTTACCCTCAACTGGTGGACAAATCCTGATGGTAAAACTTTCAGGCAACTCTATTTTGGGGGCAAATTTGTCCTGCCTGATTACCATTTCCCGGTTGAATTGGCCCCATCCTACCAGCCCTATCCACCCAATCAGCCCATCGTTTTCTTTGGTCATTATTGCTTGCCGGAAGGAGCCGCAATTTTACAAGGGAACGTCTGTTGTTTAGATAGTTGTGTAGATTCCACCGGCAAACTCTCAGCCTATCGCTGGAGCGGGGAAAAACAATTGAACCCTGAAAATATCGTGGTGGTGGGGTAGAGACGCAAGGCATTGCGTCTCATTGATACCGCCCCCGTAAAAGAAGAGAGACGCAATGCCTTGCGTCTCTCTTCTTTTTATTCCCATTCAATCGTTGCCGGAGGTTTCGAACTAATGTCGTAAACAACTCTGTTGATTCCTCTTACCTTGTTGATAATATCGTTCGACACTTTGGCCAGGAATTCGTAGGGAAGGTGTACCCAGTCGGCAGTCATGCCATCGGTAGATGCAACGGCGCGCAAGGCAACCACATTTTCATAGGTCCTTTCATCTCCCATTACCCCGACCGATTGCACGGGAAGCAACATGACTCCTGCCTGCCACACTTTGTCATACAAGCCCCATTCCCTCAAACCCTGGGTGAAAATGGCATCAGCCTCCTGCAGGATCCTTACCTTTTCGGGGGTTACATCAGAGAGAATTCTGATTCCCAGTCCCGGACCCGGGAATGGATGCCGGCCCAGCAGTTCATCTTTGATTCCCAGGGCCCTGCCAACCCTTCTAACCTCGTCTTTGAAAAGCAGGTTGAGTGGTTCAACCACTTTCAGTTTCATCTTTGCAGGCAATCCGCCTACATTGTGGTGGGATTTGATGGTAGCAGACGGGCCATTCACGGAAACCGATTCGATCACATCAGGATAGATTGTCCCTTGAGCCAACCATTTGACATCCTGTATTTTATGGGCTTCGATATCGAAAACTTCAATAAAATTTCTTCCGATCGTTTTCCTTTTCTTTTCGGGATCCTTAATACCTTGAAGATCGGTCCAGAACTTTTCACGGGCATCGACGCCTATCACATTGAGACCCATTCCTTTGTAAGATTCCAATACCTCCGGGAACTCATCTTTACGGAGAAGTCCGTTGTCGACAAAGATGCATGTCAGGTTACTTCCGATGGCTTTGTGAAGCAAAACCCCGGCGACGCTCGAATCAACTCCGCCCGAGAGTCCCAGTACAACTTTGTCATTTCCAAGTTTCTGCCGCAACTGGGCGACGGTGGCTTCCACAAATGAGTCGGCTGTCCAGTTCTGGCTGCATCCGCAGATATCAACAAGGAAGTTTTTAAGCAATTGTGTCCCTTCTGTCGTATGGTATACTTCGGGATGGAACTGGATTGCATAGGTTGGTTCCTCCTCAATCTTGAAAGCTGCGTATTCAACATCCTCGGTAGAGGCCAACACAGTGTAATTTTCAGGCATACGCACAATCGTGTCGCCATGTGACATCCATACCTGTGAATTTTCGCTGATTTGTTTGAAAAGGGGGCTGTTATGCTCTTTTACTTTCAAATGCGCTCTGCCATATTCCCTTGAATCAGAAGCGGCTACCTCTCCTCCAAAGAAATGGGACAGGTATTGCGCGCCATAACATACGCCAAGCAAAGGCATTTTTCCCCTGATTCCGGAGAGATCTATTCTGGGCCCCTTTTCATCCCTGACGGAGTAGGGACTTCCTGATAAGATCACACCTTTTACCGAATCATCGATCGGAGGGAAATGGTTAAACGGATGTATTTCGCAGAATACATTCAACTCGCGAACCCTTCGACCAATCAACTGGGTATACTGGGAACCGAAATCAAGAATAAGGATTTTTTCCATGTGCGGAAGTGAACTAAAGTGACTAAAGTGAACTAAAGTGACTAAAGT
>JAVHPO010000414.1:0-19958 GCA_036170635.1 Prolixibacteraceae bacterium
CGATGGGACATTTTAATCCGGCCTTGCCCTATTCGAGGGATGAAATTATCGACCGGGGAATTAATTTTAACGAGGAACGTTTCACCAAACCTTATATCCGCGATTATTTTTTGCGAGGTCTCTTCGGTGAATTTACCGATGAGGTGAAAAACAGTTTTCTATCTGAATATGAACCCGGAAAGTTCAACCTTAAACCTAATTTTTCGACCCAAAGGCTGGTTTGGGAGTATTTTGAATCCAACAAAATGGAGGATAAATTAAGTGGAAAAGCGAGCAGGATTCGCGATGGACTTTGTGCTTTGATTGGTGAGGTACTTTTTGTTCGCGATCCATCCCATCCCGCCCATTTTCACCCAAGAATTGCGTTTCACGACACCAATTCCTACATGAACCTCAGCGACAATACCAGGTACCTGCTGGATGAACTCTACATCGAATTTTTTTACAACCGTCACGATGAATTCTGGAAGGAACAGGCGATGAGAATTTTGCCTGCTATCCTTGAAGGCTCCGACATGCTCGTTTGTGGCGAGGACCTGGGGATGATTCCGGCTTGTGTCCCCGGGGTCATGAATGAACTGGGAATTCTGAGCCTGGAGGTACAGAGGATGCCCAAAGATCCGAAGATCGAGTTCCTGCGACCTTCTGATGCACCTTATCTGTCAGTTAGTACTACTTCCACCCACGACACTTCAACATTGAGGGGATGGTGGGAAGAAGATTCTGGTAAGAGCGAACGGTATTTTCGGACCATCATGGGAAATCATGCCGCATTCAACAAGGTAATGGAACCGTGGTTGGCCAAGGATATCCTGCAACAGCACTTATGGTCGCCGGCCATGTGGACCATCTTTCCAATTCAGGATTTGCTGGCCATGGATGAGGAACTTCGCCGCCAGGATTTTGAAGCAGAAAGAATCAATATACCGGCCGTGGCCTTACACTATTGGCGTTACCGTATCCATGTCACCATGGAAAAACTTCTAAAAGCCAATAGGTTTAATGCTGAATTGTTGAGAATGATTACCCATTCGGGACGGCAGTAACGGTCGATTTTCTTCATTCACCGATTAATCTCCTCCATTGGCCGATTTGTCCTTCAGTATCCTGTGCAGTGAGACTACATTTGGGTCATAATTCATTGTCTCACTTAATACCAAAAGCTATGAATATCGTGAATGATCCCAACGACCGCATATACAGCGGCAGGGAAAAAAGACACAACGGTTCTGATTCAAGGGTATTCCTTGGAGTACTTTTTGTTGCCATCGGTATTTTGCTAATCCTGGAAAACCTCGACTTTTTATCTTACGACTTTTCTCACATTCTGATTAGCTGGCCAATGTTGCTGATCGTCATTGGTATCTACAACCTCAGCCGAAAGGCAGGTACTGCCGGGGTCATCCTGATTGGAATAGGCACCTATTTCCTGCTACCGCGGATTTTTGACCTGCCCGACCACTTTTTTCACAATTTCTGGCCTGTATTTCTGGTCATCATCGGTCTCGTCTTTATCTTCCAATGGAACAGAAAGCCGGGCGTCGCTTTCAGATCTGATGTAGATAAAAACGACATTCTTGACGAAACGGCCATTTTCGGAGGACGTAACCTGTCGCTGGTATCAGACCAATTCAAAGGAGGGAAGATCACTTGTATTTTCGGCGGATCAAAAATCAACCTGCTCTATTGCAAACCGGTTGAAGGCTGCGTTATTGATATTGCCACTATCTTCGGGGGTACGAAAATTATAGTTCCCGAAAACTGGAATGTAAAAACAGAAGTTATTTCCATCTTCGGGGGTTTTGAAGATAAGCGCGGCAACTCTGTGATTTCCAGGGTAGACCAGTCAAAAGTAGTTGTCATCAAAGGTGCAGCTATCTTTGGCGGCGGTGAGATTACATCAATGCCTTAACAAAAATGGAGAAAGCCGGTATTATCAACAAATATTCCTTGGTTTTCTACTGGATTGTACCCGTCACCTTGGGGATCATCCAGGCAAGCTACAACTTCTACTTTGAAATCCTCCCCGTGGGGATTTCGTTGGTTGATGGTTCTGTCTTCGGATTTCTGCTTGGGGCTTTCGGTATGGCCATTTGGTTTGTGGTAAGGTACAACAGTCCGGATGAGAAACCGTTTGCCCAACTGCTCTCCACCCACCTGGCCGCATCCATCATTCTCTCGCTGGCCTGGGTCTATAGTTCGGCTTTAATTACACGTTCTTTAATTACTTTCCCCGAATACCTTACTTACCAGGAAAATAATCTACCCAACAGGATTTTCATCGGGTTCATTTTCTATACCCTGATGGCAACGGTGTTCTACCTTTACATCTTTTACAGGAAAAACAAAGAGAAGATCGACCGCGAAATTGAGCTGAAACAGGAGGTCAGAGAAGCAGTGCTGAGAGCCCTTAAATCCCAGATCAATCCGCATTTTCTATTCAACAGCCTCAACTCTATCGCCTCATTGACCCTTACCAATCCGGAGAAGGCACATGAGATGGTTATCACCTTATCCGATTTTATGCGCTATTCGCTGCGGAAGCAACACAACGAAATGGTGGCGCTCAACGAGGAGATCAACCACATCCGCCTCTACCTTCAGATTGAAAAAATTCGGTTTGGCGACAAAATGGCTTACTCCTTCCAGGTAGCCCCGGATTGTCTGGATTGTCAGATCCCTACACTCCTGCTACAGCCTCTTTTCGAAAATGCAGTGAAATACGGAGTTTACGAAGCATCCGAAAAGGTGGATATTTCGCTTGTTGCCAGGAAAGAGGGAGATCATACCGTTCTGGTTCTCACAAACAATTTCGATAAAGAGGCAGCTCCTGTCAAAGGGGAAGGCATCGGACTGAAAAATGTACAGGAGCGGTTGCGGCTGGTTTACAACAGCAACAACCTGATGGAAATCAAGGAAGAGGAGGGGAGATTTGTGATAACTATTTACCTTCCATGCGAGAAAAAACAATGAGATTTATGCAACTTTTTAATATATAACCTTTGTGATACCTTTGTGTCTTAGAGTCTTAGTGGCAAATATTTTCCTGCCACAAAGGCACCAAGGACACAAAGGTATCACAAAGGTTCACTATCGAAATCGATTCGACTCCTATTAACTTTAGTCACTTTAGTTCACTCTAGTTCACTTTAGTCACTTTCATAAAATGAATAAAATAAAAGTCCTTATCATCGACGACGAACAGCTCGCCAGGGAGCTGCTGAAAAGCTACCTATCCAAAGATTCCCGAATAGAAATAGTCGGGGAGTGCAGCAATGGGTTCGAAGGGGTACTGGCCATCCAGGAGCTGAAACCCGACCTGGTCTTTCTCGATATCCAGATGCCAAAAATAACCGGATTCGAGATGCTGGAGCTGTTGACCGATCCTCCGGTCATCATTTTCTCGACAGCTTACGAAGAGTTCGCCATTCGGGCCTTCGAAGCCAATGCCGTCGACTATCTGCTGAAACCCTATCCGCTCGAAAGGGTACAGGTTGCCGTCGAAAAAGCCTTTAAACAAATACAATCCGGTGCCGGCAACAAAGAAGAGCTGGAAAACCTGAGCCAGACGCATGAAGAAAACAGCGGACTGCTTACCAGGATTGTTGTCAAATTGGGATCCAAAATCAAAATCATCCCGGTCGAAACCATCGACTACCTCGAATCGGAAGATGATTTTGTGATGATCTACTGCAAGGAGGGGCATTTCCTGAAACAGAAGACCATGAAGTTTTTTGAGAACCATCTCGATCCCAAAAAATTTATCCGCATCCATCGCTCCTGCCTGGTAAACAGCGCGCAGATTGCCGAGATCCAGCAATACGGCAAAGAATCGTGGATGCTGCTGACGAAAAATGGGGCCAAACTGAAAATAAGCAAATCGGGGTACCTGGCGCTGAAACAGTTTTTGGCTGATGGAATGGAGAATTAAGGTACTATTTTACTTTAAGGCCTTATCCATAGGTATATTCGCTCCAGTTTTTTGCTGGTTGGATTTAAAAGAAACCACAAGGCAAAATCAATTTCAACATCTTGTTTAAGAGTTGGATGATAGTCCATTAGAGGAATATTTACCAATAAATACTGGTTTCTATCTTTTCCAAAGTCAATGAGGTGCGCTTTAGAGGCTTTATCAGGAAAATATTTACCAATCTCTGAAATGGTAGCACCCACTGAGATACTAAATGCTCCTCTTTGCTCAATCACAATTTCCGGTGAACTGGTATTAAAAGATGAAATCTTTCCTTGCGCAGAAACATTGAAGATTATATTTGAGAAAATATAACTTTTCGCGTAATCTTCTGTAGTAAATTGAAGATCATTAATTTTAATATTTAGTAAATCGCCAAAATTCTTCAACGTTTCTTCATTAGAAAATAGTTTTACCGATTTACCAGTAATTCTATTGGTAATAAAGAGCTGTTCAACTTTTATCCCATTATTTTGCGCAAAGTTTGTTTGCACAGAAAATAAAATTAAAACAACGATTACTATAGATTTCATTTTTTTGTAGAAAGTTGAGTTAATCCAGTGAAAAAAATCTTTACAAGACCAATTACTTCTTTGTTAGTCCTTAAATCTATATTTCAGCCCAATTTGAAATTCAGAGAAATCTATAATGGCTGAATATATTTTTCTACTGCCTTCATAACTACCAGTGTGAGGCCCATTTCTAAGCAATATTTCAGGCCTAAGCGTTAAACATAACGATAAGCGGGGATTTATAAAATCTTTAATTTCAATCTTGGAAATCAAACCAACGCCAATTTTTTTTGCTAAATCAAGATACCGGCTATAATAATACCTGTTTGTTACAACTGCTCCATACCAGATACTATTGTCCTCCTGCCCCCACACAAAATTATAAGATACCTCAGGACCTAGCGATACGGATAAAAAATCATTGTCCCTGAGCAATACTTGCATATTCAATCTCAGGGAAAATCGTTGTGAATTCACATCATATCTTGTTACATAATGAGAATATTGATCTCCACTCATCTGCTGAGATTCAGTAGTAAAATGAGCATTGTTATAGTAATAATGTGTCCCAAGTCCCAATTTGAACTTTTTGCCAATACCTTGTTGATACTGAAACCCAATTCCATAGGCATCTTTAAATCTCATTTCTGAGGAAGAACCAATCGAGCCGCACAATTCAAGCTCTTGTGCAAAGGAAGACCTCGCAATCAAAAGAAAAATGACAATTCAAATCAGCTTTCTAGTTGTTCTACTTTTTAGCAACATTTTTGTTTAGGTTTAAAAGGTTAAGCAAAAAATTGATTACAATTTTAGGTAAATAGCAACCAAACACATCAAGATAAACAATGCTTCATCTGTTAATCCCAAAAACGCCGTAAAGGTTCCCCAAATTTTCAATTATTTTATTTTATAATGTTGCTGGAATTCTTTTCTTTGCAGCGAGTCAACTGACATTGCATCCATGGCCATCAAAGATTCATTTTTCTCCGGTTTAATCACAAGCATCCATCCGTATCTCTATTGGATCGGCCTGTTTTTGTTGGGAGTGATCTGCCTTTGGGGATTGATCAGTCTCTATAAAAGGATGCGCACTTCACCAACCAAGGGAAGAAAACTGACGTTGAAAGAGCGGCTTAGCAGAAGAAAGGCACAAATTATCATCAAAGGCGACAGGTCCAGAAATCCCGATTACGTGACCATGTCTCTTCAAAACTACGGCATACGACCTGTTGATCTTCAAGCGCCCTGTTTGGTTTTCAAACGGTGGAGCAGTGAGCGAAAATTCAGGATCAACAACTTTGGCGGAATAGACGATTTTCCGATGTGGTTGGAACCGGGTTACGAAGCAACCTACCAAATCGGATTGAACCAGTTTTACGATCGTGCACCCTCTTTGAAGAGAGCCTGCAGGCTGAGCGCGGAGATCAGGGAGGTTTCGGGGAAAAAATTTGTAAGCGCCACCATTAGAATAAAGCTGATCTGACCATGAGAGATTGGATCTTCAAAGATGCAGATTTCAACAAATACCCTGTTTACAACGGAGATGATCTCGGTGTGATCTGGTCCGAAGGCTCGCTTTCTGTAAGGATTTGGGCTCCTACTGCATTGGAAGTTTTGTTCCGGCTATACTCTTCCGCAGATGCTGAATCTGCTGAAAAAGCCTTTGAAATGATCCGCTCTGAATCAGGAACCTGGACCACTGAACTGGACGAAAACTATGAGCGGTACTTCTATACTTTTCAGATACGGGATGAAAAAGGGTGGCTGAACGAATGTCCCGACATCGGTGCAAAAGCGACGGGGGTCAACGGGTTGCGGGGAATCATCCTGGATCCATCGACTACAAATCCCGAAAATTGGGAAAATGACAAAAGATCTCCGGTCATCCAACCGACAGACATGGTGTTGTACGAGCTGCATGTCCGCGATTTCTCCATCTCTCCCGATTCGGGCATAGCGCACAAAGGCAAATACCTCGGGTTAACGGAAACCGGCACAAAATCCCCGGAAGGGCAACTCACCGGCATCGATCACCTGAAGGAGCTGGATATCACCCATGTGCACCTGCTGCCCATTGCCGATTTTTATACGGTCGATGAGACCAAATCCACTCCACAATACAACTGGGGGTACGATCCCCTCAATTTCAACACCCCAGAGGGATGGTACGCTTCAGATCCTTACGATGGTCCGACACGTATCAAAGAGGTGAAACAGGTGGTGCAGGCCTTGCACGGGAATGGTCTCGGGGTGATCATGGATGTTGTCTACAACCATTCCGGTCTGATCTTCGACTCGTGGTTCAACCAGTTCGTACCCGGATACTATTACCGCCAGCGGGCCGACGGAACCTTTTCGGATGCAAGCGGTTGTGGCAACGAAATCGCCTCCGAACGGGCGATGGTGCGAAAATTCATCGTTGATTCGGTCGCCTGGTGGGCGGAAGAGTACCATTTCGATGGTTTCAGGTTCGACCTGATGGGAATCCTGGATATTGAAACGATGAACCAGATCCGCAAAAGGCTGGATCTGATCGACAAAAATATTTTCATCTACGGAGAAGGGTGGATTGCTGCAGAATCGTCTTTGCCAGAATCTTTGCGCGCCACAAAACTGAACACGCCCCGGCTCGACCGCATCGCCTCCTTTTGCGACGACATGCGCGATGGGTTGAAAGGATCGCCCTTCAACAGGTACAGCATAGGGTTCATTAGTGGTCTGACGCTCAGGGAGGAGAAGATCAAATTTGCTATTACAGGAGCCATTGAACATCCACAGATTTTCTACGATTACGTCGATTCTTCACGGCAGTCCTGGGCCAATTCGCCGGCGCAATGTGTCAATTATGTCTCTTGCCACGACAATTATACCCTCTTCGACAAGTTGCAATATTCCTGTCCCGATGCCTCTATGGAGGAGATTGATCGGATGACCCGCCTGGCTGTTGGCATTCTGCTCACTTCACAAGGCGTTCCATTCCTCCATTCGGGAATTGAGATGCACCGGACTAAAGGAGGTCACCACGACTCCTACCGTTCGCCTGACGATGTCAACCAAATTGAGTGGAGCAGGAAATCGGAGTTTCTCCCGCTTTTCAATTTCACCAAAAACTGCATTGAACTTCGTCACCAGCATCCGGCTTTCCGCATGAACGATCAGGAGATGGTCAGAAAGAAACTAGCATTTTTGGGGAAATACATTCCCGGAGTCATTGCTTACGAGCTAAAAGGGAACGCCAATGGAGATAGCTGGAAGAACATCCTGGTATTTTTCAATGGGAACAACTATTCAGTTGAATTTACGATTCAGGAGAAACGATGGCTGATTGTTGCACAAAATGGGGAAATTCAGCCCCACGGTATGGGCCATGTCGTCACCAACCTCGTCCGGCTGCATCCTATATCCATGATGATTCTGGCTGAAGAGTAAACTAAAAAATGTGGCGTTCGTGAAATTAGCTTCGCTGAAATTCGTTTCGTTTAAAATTCGTGAAATTCGTATTTTCTTAGAAGGCCCCCAGCAACAGGTTGATATCGTTGTCAGGTAATGAAAGCGTTTTGGCAATGTCCCTGTTGGTCAGGATTCCGTTCAAGAGATAAACGCCCTCACAAAATCCTCTGTTGCTTTTGATGTATTCTGTAACACCTCCCGATTGCCCGATCCCAAGCAAAATGGGGGTAAATATGTTGCTGGCTGCAATAGATGCAGTACGGGCAACCTTCGACTCAAGGTTTGGAACGCAACAATGGATAACACCGTGTTCCTTGTAGGTGGGGTTTTTGAGTGTGGTAATCCTGGATGTTTCGAAACAGCCACCCTGAATAATGTTGAGATCGATAATCACCGAATTTTCTTTCATTCCCTCCACCATATCCTCAGGTACAATTATGTTGGGAACCTCATTCATGGGCATGGCGCCCAAGACGACTTCAGCCGTTTTCAGTGCCTTCCGTAGTGCTTTGGGGTGAAAGACAGAGGTTGAAATATGCTGCCCAAGCCTGGCTTTCAGGTTCATCAGTTTGTAGATGGAATCATCAAAAACCCTCACCACTGCGCCAAGGGCCATGGCTGTTCTGGCTGCCTGTTCGGCAACGGTACCCGAGCCAAGAATAACCACCTCAGAAGGTGCAACGCCTGTTACTTCGCCAAGAATCACACCTTTGCCATGGATGGAGCTAAGCAATTCGCTGGCCAACACCATCGATATATTTCCAATAATTTCGCTGCTGATTTGCACCATTGGGGAGACGCCATGTTCATCTTTCAGGTACTCGAATCCAATGGCGGTAACCTTCTTGCGCATTAGTTTACGTACAAATTCAGCGGTCATCAGGGAGAGGTAGACCGGCGAGAATAACAACTGGTTGCCTTTCATCAATTCGGTCTCATCACTGGTATAGGGAGCCATTTTGAGAATGATGTCACACTGAAAAATCTCAGCTGCACTCTGACAGATAACCGCCCCGGCTTCGGCATAAGCCCTGTCCGAATAGTTTGCCTCTTTGCCCGCACCTTGATGGATGAAAAGATTATGCCCCTGCGAAACCAGCACCTCCACCGACTGTGGTGTAAGAGGAACCCTAAATTCCACCAAGCTGCCTACATCTGGAATCCCTATGCTCAATTTGATATTTCGTCTCCCCGGCTTGTACAACTCCTCCTTGGGAATAAGTTTCTCCTTTGTCCAAACAGAAACATTCTCTTCTTTGCGATGGTTCATGATTTAAACTAATTTGATTCAATTATCCGGGTTCCATTTACTGTCTCGATGATAGAGATCTTAACAGTTTTTATTGGAAGTAAAGGTTCAATTAATTCAGGCCATTCGACGAAACAATAATTATCGCTGAAAAAATACTCTTCGTATCCCAAATCATAGAGCTCCCCCATACTTTTGATCCTGTAAAAGTCGAAATGATAAACCTCATTGGAATGCTCTGTTGCATAAACATTTATTAGTGCAAACGTAGGTGAGGTAACGTAATCGACTACCTGCAACTTATCACAAAGGGCTTTGATAAAAGTCGTTTTCCCGGCACCCATCTTCCCGTAAAACGCAAAGAGCCGGTCTGCCGGATGAGCTTCGAGAAATTTTTCAGCCACATGGTTTATTTCACTCAACGAATTGATCTCTGCTTTAAACATCAAATTTATATCTTTTAAAATCAAGCTATTGGCTTTTAGCTATTGGCTATTAGCTTTTAGAGGTTAAATCATCTACACAAACTCTCCAACCTATTCACAATACATGGGTTTATCCCCCATTTCACGCTCCTTTTTATCCTTTCATACATTCTTACCTCAATTTTAATCAATTAATTTTGATAAAAATCAGCTTCTGACAATCAATTTTATCTTAATTTTGAAAAAAATACAAATACTTTAACCATGAACATTCCATCAGCATTAAAATACACGAAAGAACATGAATGGATTCGTGTTGAAGGAGATGTCGCTTTCGTCGGGATTACTGACTTTGCGCAGGGCGAACTTGGAGACATCGTTTTCCTCGAAATCGAAACACTGGGAGAATCTCTTGAAGTCGAAGAAGTCTTCGGAACCATTGAGGCAGTAAAAACTGTTTCCGACCTGTTTATGCCCGCTTCAGGAAAGATTGTTGAGATCAATTCACTTCTGGAGGAGAACCCTGAACTGGTCAACAGTGATCCTTACGGAAAAGGATGGCTGATCAAGGTCGAATTGAAAGATGCCTCGGAGGTGAACAAACTTCTTTCTGCAGAACAGTACGGTGCGCTGCTGGAGGCATAAAGTACCAAAATGACTGGTCAGAATTTTTACATCTGACCCTGCTACAAATCCCGTTCTCAACGGGATTTGCTGTTTTATAAACTTTTAAGAATCAATTATTCCAACCTTTTAAATCTAAAAATTGCAGCTATATTTGTTGCAAATCATATATCAAAGGAATCCAATACTAACTATATGAAGACTATTTTCTCCCTATTTTCCCTTCTGATGCTTTTAATTGGTTATGCATCAGCTCAAAAGACCTATGCATCCCCTGTTGATCTCGTTAATCCGCTGATGGGTAGCGATTCCAATTACTCCTTGTCGAATGGGAATACCTATCCTGCCATCGCATTGCCATGGGGAATGAACTTCTGGACCCCGCAGACTGCCAAAATGGGCGACGGATGGATCTATGCCTACGATGCCACAAAAATTCAGGGGATCAAGCAAACCCATCAACCAAGTCCGTGGATCAACGATTATGGCCAGTTTTCGCTTTTTGCCACAACAAATCGTTTAATCCTTGACGGTGAAAAGCGCGCCAGTTTTTTTTCGCACAAAGCGGAAACTGTCAAACCCTATTATTACAGCGTATATCTCGCTGATTACGACGTAACTGCGGAGATAACGCCAACCGAACGGGCTTCTATTTTCCGTTTCAAATTTCCTGAAAACACTCATTCATACCTGATCATTGATGCATTTGACAAAGGCTCTTACATCAAAATCATCAAAGGTGCCAACAAGATTGTTGGCTATTCTACCAGAAACAGTGGCGGAGTGGCCCCTAATTTTAAAAACTTTTTTGTGGTTCAGCTGGATAAGCCCTTTGCCGATGGTGCCGTATGGAGCGATACCTCCATCGTGAAAAACAGCCTTGAATTACAAGCCAACCATGTAGGCGCCGCCCTGCGTTTCGAAACGAAAAAGGGCGAAGTGGTCCATGCCCGGGTAGCCTCCTCCTTTATCAGCCTGGAACAGGCCGAGCTCAATCTGAAAGAGCTTGGAAATGACACGTTCGATCAGGTTTGTCAGAAAGGCCGGGACATCTGGAACAAGGGACTCTCCTCCATTCTTGTGGAGGGTGGTACAACCGACCAGCAAAAGACATTTTATTCCTGCCTCTACCGGACCATGCTTTTCCCACGGAAATTTTTTGAGATAGACGCAACCGGAAAAGTTTTCCATTACAGTCCGTATGAGGGCAAAATCCTACCGGGATATCTCTACACCGACAACGGATACTGGGATACTTTCAGGGCTGTCTTCCCGCTCTTCAACCTGCTTCATCCCACTTTTAATGCGCAGATCCAGGAAGGCATGGTGAACACCTTCAACGAGAGCGGATGGCTGCCTGAATGGGCCAGTCCGGGCCACCGGAATTGCATGGTGGGTTCCAATTCTGCCTCCATCATTGCGGATGCCTATCTGAAAGGGGCCCGCGGTTACGATATCAACAAGCTTTACGAGGCCGTCCTGAAAAACAGCGAACACGAAGGCCCGCTGACATCCGTTGGCCGAAAAGGGGTTGACTATTACAACCGGTTGGGATACATTCCCTATGATGTAAAGATCAACGAAAGCGCTGCCCGTACCCTGGAATATGCCTATGACGACTGGACCATCCTGCAATTGGCAAAAGCCTTGAAAAGACCTCAGCAGGAAATTGATCTGTTTGCCAAAAGATGCCAGAACTACCGGAATCTCTTTGACAAGGAGACCAAACTGATGCGTGGAAAAAACGAAGACGGCACCTTCCAGAAACCATTTAACCCATTCAAGTGGGGCGATGCTTTTACCGAAGGCAATAGCTGGCACTATACCTGGTCTGTCTTTCATGATATTCAGGGACTGGCCGATCTGATGGGAGGAAGAAAAGAGTTCGCGAAGATGCTGGATTCGGTATTTGTGGTTCCTCCCATTTTTGATGCCTCCTATTACAGACAGGTGATCCACGAAATCAGGGAGATGCAGATTGCCAACATGGGCAATTACGCGCACGGCAATCAACCCATACAACACATGATCTACCTGTACAATTATGCCGGCGAGCCCTGGAAGGCGCAATATTGGGTACGGGAAACCATGAACCGTATGTACAATCCAGCCCCAGATGGTTACTGTGGTGATGAGGACAATGGCCAAACATCGGCCTGGTACGTTTTCAGTGCGCTCGGATTTTATGACGTTTGTCCGGGATCTGACCAATATGTCCTGGGCGCTCCGCTTTTTAACAAGATGACTTTGACCCTCGAAAACGGGAAAACCATCGTCATTGAGGCTCCTGAAAACTCACCGGAGAACAAGTACATACAAACAATGTCATTAAACGGAAAACCCTATTCAAAGAACTGGCTAAGTCACAAGGAGCTGATGAAAGGGGCAACGGTGAATTTCAAAATGGGAGCAGCGCCCAACAAAGCACGAGGTACCAAAGAAGAAGATCTTCCATATTCCTTCTCGACAGAGAAAAAATAAAACTCAAATTTACCTCCAATTGTGACGATCATGACAAATAAATTTACCAAAATAATTCTTGTCACATTGGTATTCACCTTGTTGATAAAGATGGTGAGTTTTGCGAAAAGCTTCCAGTCCACAGTCAAGGAAGTGAAAAGAAGCACGCTTGTCCAGGGATTTATGGCACCGCCCGATTCTACCCGTCCGGGAGTCTACTGGTATTTCATGGATGGCAACATCTCCCGAAAGGGAATGACCGAAGATTTGGAATCGATGAAGCAGGCCGGAATTGGCAGTGTCATCTTCCTGGAAGTCAACGTGGGTATTCCAAGGGGACCGGTTACCTTTTTGAGCGAGGAATGGCAGGATCTGTTTAAACATGCCGTCAGGGAAGCAGAGCGGCTGGGAATTTCGCTAACCCTTGGTTCTGGCCCGGGATGGGCCGGAAGCGGAGGGCCATGGGTAGAACCGGCACAGTCCATGCGGCACCTGGTTGCATCAGATACACTGGTCATGGGGCCTTTCCGGTTCAATTCCAAACTGGCAATCCCAAAACCAAAAAAACCATACTTTGGTTATGGCGCCCTGACCGACTCGCTGCGAAAAAAATGGGAAAACTACTACAAAGATGTTGCGCTCCTGGCTTTTCCTACTCCCAAAAATGGTGCTAAAATTCCTGATGTTGAAGAGAAAGCGCTCTATTACCGCGCCCCCTACTCATCCGTAAAAGGGGTGAAACCATTCCTGCCAACAACACTGATTTATCCTGAAACACTACCCGGAACTTTCATTCCGAAAGAGAAGACCCTGGATATTACCTCCTATCTCAAAGCGGACGGAACGCTAACCTGGGATGTACCGGCAGGTAAATGGACAATCATGCGAATGGGACTCCGGAACAATGGAGCTGTGACCCGTCCCGCACCTCAACCTGGTCTTGGATTCGAATGCGACAAGATGGATACTGCCGCATTCAACCTTCATTACGAGGCATTTATGGGAAAATTGTTGCAGATAGTCGGGCCAGGGAATCCTGCCTCCTCCGGTGGATGGAAAATGATACACATCGATAGCTGGGAGATGGGGGCGCAAAACTGGAGCTCCAATTTTCGTAAAGAATTTAAGCACAGACGCAAATATGATCTCTTACCTTACCTGCCTGCCTATTCCGGAGCCATCGTGGGCTCCAGGGAGATCAGCGAAAGGTTTCTGTGGGATATTCGTCAGACAGCGCAAGAGTTGGTGGTGCTGAACCACGCCCAACACTTCAAAGTCCTGGGGAGGCGCAGCGGACTGCGGCTATCCATCGAACCCTACGATATGAACCCGGCTGCCGACCTCGAACTGGGTGCCGTGGCGGATGTCCCGATGTGCGAATTCTGGAGCAAAAACTATGGTTACAATACCTCTTTCAGTTGCATTGAAGCAGCCTCCATCGCACATGTCCTAGGCAAACCGGTCGTTCAGGCAGAGGCCTTTACCGCCGAAAAACAGGAGGGCTGGAAACTCTATCCGGGGGCAATTAAAGATCAGGGGGACTGGGCTTTCGCGACAGGTATCAACAAATTTTTCTACCACACTTTCGCCCATCAGCCCCTCGATGAAAGGCTCAAACCCGGTATGACCATGGGCCCATACGGCGTGCACTGGGACCGCAACCAAACCTGGTGGGACATGTCCAAAGCCTATCATACCTACATTGCCCGCTGCTCCTATCTTTTGCAGCAAGGGAAAAGCGTGGCAGATATCCTCTATCTGACTCCTGAAGGTGCGCCGCATGTCTTTCGTCCACCGCTCTCTGCCCTGACAGGGAATGATACCCTGCCCGATCGGCGCGGGTACAATTTTGACGGCTGCTCTCCCGGTATGCTTAAAAAAGCTTTTGTGAAAGAGCATAAAATCGTATTCCCTGACGGAGGAAGTTACCGGCTTCTGGTGTTGCCGCAAATTGAGACCATGACTCCTGAGTTGCTTAAAAAAATTGAATTGCTGGTTAAGTCCGGGGCAAATATTGTTGGAATCCCTCCAAAAAAATCACCGAGCCTGGTAAACTATCCGGCTTGTGATATGGCGGTTTCCACTACAGCAGCAACAATGTGGAAAAGCGATAACCTACCGGGAAATCCACAGGCTCATTCCTACGGATTGGGCAAAATTTTCAATAGTAGCAGCTTCACGGTAGTGGACTCTACAAAACCCTATCCTGACTACGAACAGACTTCCGCAATTTTAAGGCAATTGAATGTAGTTGAAGATTTTAGTTCTGATGGTCCGGTTAGGTATGCTCATCGAAACCTGCATAACCTGGAAATCTATTTTGTCTCCAACCGCACCAGTGAAAAAATCAACGCCCAATGCAGCTTCAGGGTTTCAAACGCATCTCCCGAACTTTGGGATCCGCTGAGTGGTAAGACCAGATTGCTGAAGAATTTCTCTCATCGGGGGGAAGTCACCAGCATTCCGATCCAATTCGAACCAAATCAAAGTTTCTTTGTTTTCTTTGATTCCGAAAAACAGGAAATCTCTCCCATAAAGCCAGCAGCAACAAACTTTCCGGAGCAAAAAACGTTATTGACTTTAGATGGCCCCTGGAAACTAAATTTCGATACCAAAAGTGGAGGTCCTGGCGAAATATTCTTTACCCAGCTCCAGGATTGGACCAAACGCCCGGAATCCGGGATCAAATATTATTCGGGAACAATCACTTATCAAAAAACCTTCACCCTTACCAAATCAATGCTGGCACAAGATGCACAGCTCCGGATCCATCTTGGAGAAGTATTTAACCTGGCGGCAGTTAGCCTGAACGGAGTTGACCTGGGAATTCTCTGGACGGCACCCTGGAGTACTGAGATAACCAAAGCAGTCAAAGAGGGGGAAAACAATCTTGAGATAAAGGTTGTCAATCTTTGGCCCAACCGATTGATTGGCGACGAACAATTTCCTTCAGATGGCATCACCAATCGGAAATGGCCTGATTGGCTGCTCAATAACATACCCCGTAATTCCGAAAGAATCACTTTCGCCACATACAATTTTTACAAAAAAGATGCACCTTTGTTAAAGTCGGGGCTCCTGGGACCGGTTCGCATTTTGACCGAAGAGAAAAGCCAATGATTAAAGACTGGGAGACTTGGGGACTGAGAGACGGAGGGATGGAAAATGAGAAAATGAGAGCTGCGAAGATGAGATCGGTCCCAGAGCGAAGCCGGAGGACTAAGGGTCCTGCAGGTCCTAATTGTCCTGCGCGTCCTACGGGTCCTACTGAGACTAAGAGAAGACTGAGAATTGAAGATTACTACCAACAAATAACTACCATGAAGAATAAAAACCACCATTCTCAAAACACTTTTTGGTTGATCCTTGGATTGACTCTTTCCCTTTTTACCGGATGCAGCAAAGAGCAGAAAAAGGAGATCAGCAAAATCAACGACTTTGCCTCCCTGCAATCCAAACTTCAGGATCCGCCTTCCGAATACCGCAGTGCACCTCTCTGGGACTGGAACGACAAGATCACCGAAGAGGGAATAGATTTCCAGATGAAGAAATTCAGGGAGAGTGGCTTGGGTGGCATTTTTGTTCATCCACGGCCCGGCCTGATCACAGAATACATCTCTGAAGACTGGCACCATCTCTTCGACTATACCGTTAAAAAGGGAAAGGAATTGGGGATGAAGGTGTGGATTTATGATGAAAACAGCTATCCAAGCGGATTTGCCGGGGGGCATGTTCCGGCTGAAATGCCTGATTCATATACACATGGAACCGGCATGAGTTGTTTGGTACAGGATACGCTCAAAACTGATACAACCAAATACGAAGTGGTTCTCAAACTGGAGAACAATCAGTTCAAAGAGATTACCAACAATCTCAAAGAGGAGCAGGGAAGAATTGGAAAATATTATCTTTTCACAAAAACATTTGCCAAAAAAGGTTACTGGATGGGTAACTTCCCCTATGTGGACCTGCTCTACAAAGGGGTAACCGAGAAATTTATGGAGGTGACTATGAAAGGCTACGAAAAGTATAACAAAGCCGATTTTGGGAATACCCTTCCGGGAATTTTTACTGATGAACCCAATCTCGAGGCAGCGCTCGGAACAAGAACTTCCTACAGGTGGACTCCAGATCTTTTTCCTGAATTTCAAAAACGTTGGGGCTACGATCTGAGAATCAACCTTCCCTCTCTGGTAGAGGAAAAAGGCAACTGGAAGAAGGTCCGGCACGATTACTACACCACGCTGCTCGAAATGTTTATTGACCGTTGGGCCAAACCCTGGAGCAAATATTGTGAAGAGAACAAACTGCTCTGGACAGGTCACTACTGGGAGCATGGCTGGCCGAAACCTACCGATGGTTCTGACGAATCCTCCTTTTACCTTTATCACCAGCAACCGGGCGTTGATATGCTCGGAAACACCTATACGCCGAATGGTTTGGGAGGTCAATTTGGCAATACGCGGGCCATTCGCGAACTGCACAGCGCCGCCAACCAGGCAGGTCACAACCGGATGTTGAGTGAAACTTACGGCGGGGCTGGCTGGGAGATCAATTTTGCCAATTTTAAGCGGTTGGTTGACTGGGAAGTTGTGTTGGGCGTCAACTTTGTCAACCAGCACCTCTCCTATTTCACCATCAAAGGGGTTCGCAAATTCGATTATCCACCTAGTTTTTCCTACCACGAACCCTGGTGGGAAAACTACAAACCCATGGGCGATTACATCGGACGTATCTCCATGGCCATGTCGACAGGTGAACAAATCAACAAAACATTGGTGCTGCAACCCAATACCACTGCCTGGAGCTACTTCTCAAGAATCGTAAAAAATGCGACCATCGATACAATCCAGAACAATTTCAAGCATTTTATCTTTCTGCTCGAAAGGGCACATTACGAATATGATCTTGGATCCGAATTGGTTTTACGAACTATCGGCTCCGTCAGCAATGGGAAGTTGGTAGTAGGGAAACGTGCGTACGGTCTGGTCGTCATCCCCTCCACAATGGAAAATCTTGATCAGAACAGTTACAAGTTGCTTAAGGAATTCCTGCTTCAAGGTGGAAAAATTCTCTCTTTTACGCACAACATTCCCCGACTGGATGGAATCGAAAGCAACCTGAACAACGAATTAATGACAGCCTTCTTCAAACAATGGAGTTTTGCGAATGCAGCTGATGATGAAATTGCCAGAACTGCCCTGAGAGACCCTGATTTTGATATTACAGAATCCCTACCGCTCAAAGGTGAACTTTACCACCAGCGCAGAATATTAAAAGACGGGGAGCTGCTCTTCTTCGTCAATACAGATACTACCCAATATGTCTCGGCAACGATCACAGGAAATGGTAAAAGCCTGATAAAGATGGATCTCAATGATGGAAGTAGCTCGTTGGTTCCTGTGAAATCTGAAAATGGACAAATCTCTTTCGACCTGGAACTACCCCCCATTGGAAGCGCCCTCTATTTCCTGACCAAAACAAACACTTCTGCTGTTTCAGCCTCAGCCATTGCAGCATCTGCTGCATCTGCAAACGGAGCAGAAATACCTGCTGAAAATCCTGTAACGGAGCAAGTAGAAACTACCGTGAAGCAGGAGGCCGACAATGTTTTGGTTCTAGACTTCCTTGATTTAAAAGGGAAAAAAATCGATCTGAAGGAGACCTACTTTATGAAAGCCATGCATCAACTGTACGACAGCAGCGGATTCAAAATGGGCAATCCATGGCAACATAAGATTCAATATAGGCAAGATTACATGGCCCTGGATACTTTTAAAACCGGATCAGGTTTTGAGGTGAACTACCATTTCAATGTCGCAGCCGGTGCAGATTTGAATGCCTTATTGGCACTTGACGCAGTGATTGAACGTCCCGAATTGTGGGATCTTTATCTCAACGGTGCAAAACTTACAAAATCGGACAAATGGTGGATCGACCGTGAATTCTACCGTTTCCCGGTAGGAGCTCATCTCAAAACTGGTAGGAATATCCTCACGCTGAAAGCAGAAAAAATGTCGGTGCATGCAGAAATCATGCCTGCCTACCTGGTTGGTAATTTCAAATTGACACCGCTCAAGCAAGGTTTTGAAGTGACCAATGGTTTTATCAATGCTTTGGGTTCCTGGAAAACCCAGGGGTTCCCATTCTATTCCCAAAAAGTAGGCTACTCACAGAAATACAAAACACTTCAGGCAGGCAAAACTTACAAACTCAAACTGAACCGCTGGAATGGAACGAT
The DNA here is from genome assembly GCA_036170635.1 of Prolixibacteraceae bacterium. GTDB lineage: Bacteria > Bacteroidota > Bacteroidia > Bacteroidales > Prolixibacteraceae > CAINVV01. The sequence goes on from JAVHPO010000414.1 coordinate 18,932, forward strand.
GGCAGTGGTATACCTGAATGGAGTCAAAGCGGGATTAATAACAACAACTCCTTTCGAAATGAACCTACCGGCTAATTTAAAAACGGATGAAAATACCATCTCGGTCGAAATAATCGGAAGTTTGAAAAACACCTTCGGTTTTCTCTACAAAAGCAGTGCAGGCAGATGGATCATCGGTCCGGGAGACTGGGACGTCGCCCCTGCGACCCATCCATCACTGGATCAATACTTCCTCCTTGATTATGGATTGTTCGAACCCTTCAGCCTGATTTCCATGAATTGATAGCATCTTACAATACTTTGTGGACCTTAGTGGTAACCTTTGTGGTAAAAAATAAATAGACTGACATGAAGAAAATTGGCCTCTATCTGACTATTCTGCTGCTCTCCTGCGGCTCCTGCGATTTTTTCGCGAACAGCAAGTCAACTCCCCCAGAAAAGAGTTGGCAGGAGAAATTCAATGCAGAACTACCCCTACTTGGCCACAGAAACTGGATCCTGGTGGTCGACAAAGCCTTCCCGGCCCAGACTGCGACCGGCATTACGGTTATCAATACAGGCGAATCACTACAGGATGTTTTGCAGTTTACCTTACAAAAAGTTGATCGGTCGCTGCACGTTAGACCTGTAATTTATACCGACAAGGAGCTGAATTTCATCACACCTCAAATGGTTCCATTGGTAAATGCGTACAAGAAAGAACTGCAAAAAACGCTCAAAGGCATTGAACCTCAAACGCTGTTGCACGATTCGGTGTTTGTTAAAATTGACCAGGCTTCCAAGCTTTTTAAGGTGATTGTTTTGAAGACAGAAGAGACCATTCCCTACTCCTCCGTCTTCATCCAACTCGATTGCAAATATTGGTCATCAGAGAATGAAAAAGCGCTTCGCGAGATGATGAAAAATTGAAATATGGAAACATAAAAATGCTTGAAAATATAATCTTTGATTTGGGGGGCGTTCTCCTTAATATAGACATGAGCCAAACCAGAACAGCCTTTGCCCGGCTCGGCTGGAAAGAGGAAGA
>JAVHPO010000414.1:20058-28587 GCA_036170635.1 Prolixibacteraceae bacterium
TAGACATGAGCCAAACCAGAACAGCCTTTGCCCGGCTCGGCTGGAAAGAGGAAGAGTGGAAAGGTATCAACCAGAGCGGTTCCCTGATTTTTGAAAATCTCGAAATCGGATTGGATTCTCCCGCCCAATTCAGGGAGAAAATAAGGCAGATTCTGCCTTCATCTCCATCTGATGCTGAAATTGATAATGCCTGGAATGCCATGCTGAGGGATTTTCCCATTGAAGTTGTCAATTATCTGATCGATCTAAAAAGCAAATACAGGCTTTTTCTGTTGAGTAACACCAACGAATTACATCTTCAAAGATTTAAGGATATTTTTGAGGGAAGCTTTGGTTATTCGATCGATCAGCTTTTCGAAAAATGCTACTATTCGCACGAAATAGGACACAGAAAACCCAATTCCGAGGCTTTTACTGTGGTTTTGGACGAAGCCGGACTGGATCCCGGAAAAACTCTTTTTGTAGATGATCTGAAAAACAATACCGATACTGCCGAACAATTGGGAATGAAAGTCCTTCACATTGAGGCTGGAACATTGATGGAGCGGTTGCCGGAATATCTAGGAAAATATGAGTTCTAAGATACTGAACACAATTTCCACATTTTCACATTTCCCAATTATCACATCTTCAAATCAACAAATCAGCACATCCTATTGTCTCCTAGTCCCTTAGTCTCTCCGTCATCCCCGTCGTCCTAGTCGTCCCAGTCATCCTAGTCGTCCCCGTCGTCCTAGTCGTCCCAGTCATCCTCTCGTCACTCCTTCCTCTTCGGCTCCTTCCACTCGCCACTCTCCTTGATCAGCTTTTTCAGCTCTTCAACCGCATGTTCAGTTGATACATGCCGCTGGATCAATTTTTGTCCTTTGTAAAGGTTGATGGTTCCTTTTCCCGCTCCAACGAAACCATAATCGACATCGCCCATTTCGCCGGGACCATTGACGACGCAACCCATGACCCCGATCTTGAGATTTTTCAGGTGGCTGAAATTCCTTTTGATCACGGCAACGGTATCCCTCAAATCAAAAAGGGTGCGGCCACAACCCGGGCAAGAGATAAATTCCGTTTTGGTTACCCTCATGCGGCTAGCCTGCAGGATGCCAAAAGATAAGTTTTTTAGCACATTGTAGCCAATGTTCCCCTCGTTGGAAATCATGATGCCATCACCATATCCGTCGATAAACAGTCCGCCCAGGTCTGTACAGGCAGCAAGCAATAACTCTTCGTAACTGCTTTTTCGGTAGGAACGGTGCAGAATAACCGGTATTTTGCAGATATGTGCATCCAACTCCATGAAAAAAGCGCGCATTTCAGCATAACTATTTAAGTTAGTGCTCTCCATGATCAGTACCATTTTCCGTTCCCGCTTCAGCTTCTCAATGGTTTCAGGATTCCGTTCCTTGAATCGGTCGTATTCCGCCTTGTTAACCCTAACAAATCGCATCTGATTGGCATAGAAGTCGTTGTATAAATATTCCTCCAAGGTCAGGATAGGATACTCTTTGCCTGATTTATCCAGAATCTGCTTCCCATCGTAAAAGTATTCGGGTTCAGTTCCTGAACTAATTGTTTTGATCTCGTCAATATTGTAATTGTTCAAATTGGCAATAACAACAACTGGTTTCTTGCCGCCAATATCGTTCACCGGCCGGTTGGAGCGCCTTTCGTATTCGAACGGATTGGTTTGGGCAACCAGCGGTGCCGTAATCGGTGCATGAAATTCACGGTCTTTGAAAACATTTACAAGTTTTCGGGCGAAGGGAATCTCCTCTGCCGGATCTTCCGTTAAGGAGACCCGAATGGTGTCACCAATTCCGTCTGCCAGCAATGCCCCCGAGCCAACAGCCGATTTAATACGACCGTCTTCTCCCTCACCCGCTTCGGTAACACCTATGTGAAAAGGAAAATTCATCTCTTCAAGCCTCATCCTGTAATTCATCAGTCTGACAGTGTAAACCATGATCCGGGTATTGCTCGACTTGATAGAAATGACAATGTTGTGATAATCTTCTGCCTTGCAAATTCTCAGAAATTCCATCACCGACTCTACAATTCCGGCTGGAGTATCTCCATATCTGCTCATGATCCTATCGGAAAGCGAGCCTTGGTTGGCGCCAATTCTCAGGGCGATGCCCCGCTCTTTACAGGCTCGGATGAATGGGACAAAACGCTCTTCAATCTTCTTGAGTTCCTGCCGGTACTCGTCATCCGTGTAATTTAGCTGAACAAAAACAGCCCGTTTATCATAGAAATTACCCGGATTGATTCTGACTTTGCACACATGTCTGATGGCAATATCCGCTGCAGAAGGGTTAAAATGTATATCTGCACAGAGCGGCTGCGTATATCCTCTGCGATCGAGCTCATTCCTGATATTGATAAGATTTTCAGCTTCACGGACTCCCTGAACTGTTACACGAACCAGATCCGCACCAGCATCTATGATCCTGATAATCTGATTGACAGTTTTTTCGGTATCATTGGTATCAGTATCGGTCATTGATTGAATCCTGATCGGCTGACCGGAACCCATGCTTACTGATCCAATATTGACAGTTGCTGTCTCCTGACGTTTGTAATGGAGTAAATTATCGATGAAGTTAAAACTTTGGTTCATACGCAAATAATTCATTTTGTATGATTCCCGAATCCTCGGGAGAAAAGACATGAATGAAAAAATTCAGTTTAATTCAGTTATTTATTACCAATCAGATGTTCTTCATCCTTCCTGGCAAATCTTTCCCAGCTGCCTTGGCAAATTTATCCTTTTATTTTGAATAAATTTGATCCAAAATTTCAACTACATGTCTGTTATCGTTGAAGATGTTTCCAAAAGTTATGGGAGTCAGCCCGCACTCGATAAAATCTCCTTTTCAGTCGAATCTGGCAGCATCATGGGAATTTTGGGCCCAAATGGCGCAGGAAAGTCTACCCTCCTGAAAATTATTTCCGGTTATCTCCGTTCTACTTCAGGATCTGTGAAAATAAATGATCTGGAAGTTGATCCTGAAAACCCGGAAATCAAGAAATTCATTGGATATCTTCCCGAGAATAATCCACTTTATACAGATCTCTATGTTCGGGAGTATCTGAACCTGGTTGCCGGATTTTACAAAATCCAGAACAGGAAAAGTAGGATCGAAGAGATGATTGAAATGACAGGACTTGGATCCGAGGTATTCAAAAAAATAGGGACTTTGTCAAAAGGATACCGCCAGAGGGTTGGATTGGCACAAGCGCTGCTACATGATCCTGCACTGCTGATCCTGGATGAACCTACCTCCGGCCTTGATCCTGCCCAATTGGTCGAAATCAGGCAGCTGATACGTAACATCAGCAGCAAAAAAACGGTTTTGTTATCCACCCATATCATGCAGGAGGTCGAAGCCGTGTGCGACAAGGTGCTTATTCTGAACCAGGGAAAAGTGGTGGCCCTGGAAACCCCTGAAAAAATAAAAAAGCTTACTTATCAGAAAATCAGGAAGATATTGGTGGAATATAGTGAGGCGGTTCAGTTCCAATTATTTGAATCTATGAAAGGAGTCATAAAAACCGAGCAACTCGACACCAATAAATTTCTAGTATTCGCTTCAGGTGAAGATCTCAGACCTGCATTGTTCAAACATGCGGTGAAAAACAATTTGACCCTTCTCACCCTACATGAACAGGAGTCTTCCATGGAACATAGTTTTCTGGAACTCGTTAAATAAGAGAGATAACTATTACAACATGAGATATACCATCCTTCTTTCGCTGCTGATATTTTCAGCTTCTGTTTCCTTGCAGGCACAAACTGCAAAAAAAACCAAAGGTCAAAACAAATACCTGAGTAGTTACGACAGCAAGACGCTAACACCAGATCAAACTCCTGTTCTGCTTCCCTACAACCGCTGGATTGATCCGGCAGGATCACAAATTCTCTTTGGGAACAAGGAGCTGGAAAACCATGCGCTGGATGTGGCGCTCTCACCGGATGAAAAATGGCTGGCCATTGAAGGTCGTTACGAAGTAGTGATAGTGGCCACTGCTTCGAAAAAGATTGTTGCCACACTACAACTTAGCAATTACTTCAAGAATCAGGTACAAATGAACTCCTTTTCAGGAATTTGCTGGCGACAGGAAGGTGATCTGGCCCAGCTATTCTGGGGTGCAGGTGGTAAAGATGGCTCGGGTGTGGTTAAAGCTACCTGGGCAAAGGAAAAATTCCAGGATGCTGAATATATCCCCATTGAAAAGGAATCTCCCGCCAAAATGTCACTGGTTAATGAGGTGCTCTTCCGCTATGAATCCGGGACACCTGCGCTTTTTGTTGTATTAAATGGCAACAACACAGTGGTCAAAATGAATCCGGATACTAAAAAAATCAGCTGGACCACGCGTGTTGGGGTCGCTCCATATGGAATCACCCTGGCAAACGGGAAAATTTATGTCACCAACTGGGCAGGAAACCAGCCTGAGGCAAATGATAAGAATGTGGCTGGGGTTCCCTGGGGTAGCGCCAAGGTGAATGATGTGAACGGCGCAACCCGGGAAGGTACAGTTTCGGTTCTTGATCCGGCTACAGGTGTTGTTTTAAAAGCGATCCCGGTAGGATTGCATCCAAACGACCTGATTCGATCTTCCGATGAGAAATTTGTCTATGTCTCCAATGCCAATAGCGATCAGGTTAGTGTGATATCAACGCTAAGCGATGAGGTTACTGAAACAATTTCTGTACGACTTAATGCTGAAGAAAATCCCTATTGGGGAGACTCACCCAATGGCCTGGCCCTGTCAAAAGACAACAAGACACTATTTGTTTGCAATGGCCTGGACAATGCGCTCGCGGTAGTTTCCCTTGGACAAAAGTCGGCGGATGGCTCAACAGAGGAGGCAAGCCGGGTTACCGGATTTATTCCGACAGGAGCCTATCCGGGAGCAGCAGCTGTTTCAAATGAGAACCTGGTCTATGTGGCCAATATCGAAGCATCAGGATCATCGATCCCATTTTATACGGAAGGTTCTCAAAAACCAAAATACAACTCCCACAAAGAGATGGCATCAGTTTCTGTCATTCCAATACCGGGTAAAAAGGAGCTAAAAAATTACACGGAAAGGGTAGAAGCCGCCAATTTTCAATTCAGACTCGACCTGACGGCAAAACTCCCGAGAAAAAATGCAGAACCCGTTCCGGTTCCGGAAAGAGTTGGTGAGCCATCTGTGATCAGGCACATTCTCTATGTTATCAAAGAGAACAGAACGTACGACCAGGTTTTGGGCGACATGAAAAAGGGCGATGGCGATTCTACACTGACGGTCTATGGGAGAAAGGTTACTCCGAATTCCCACCAACTAAGCGATCAGTACCTTTTGCTGGACAATTACCATGCATCGGGGAAATGCTCGGCAGAAGGACATCAGTGGACGGATGCTTCCATTGTAACAGATTATGTCGAAAAATCTGTGCGGGCCTGGCCTCGCAGCTATCCGCATGTTCAATATGATGCGCTTGTATACTCACCGACAGGTTTTATCTGGGACAACGCGTTGGCCCATGGTAAAAAAGTCAGGATATACGGAGAGGCCTGTCTATGCGATTTCGGACCAGATCAAACCTGGAGTTCTATCTACCGGGATTTTCTTAACCACAAAAAACTGGAATTCAAGAATATAACAACCATCAAACCTGTCGAACCAATATTAAGTCAGAATTTCCCCTCCTCCGACAATCATCTGGTCTCGGACGTACAACGGGCAGACTTGTTCATCAAAGAGTTGCAGGAATATGAAAAACAAGATGGTGACCAACTCCCCGAACTGATGGTGATGGCGCTTTCCAATGATCATACCTCCGGAACAAGGCCCGGTCTTCCAACCCCTCGTGCCATGGTGACCGATAATGATCTAGCTCTTGCGCAAATTGTCGAAGCACTTTCCAAAAGTAAATTCTGGAAGAATACAGCCATTTTCGTGACTGAAGATGACTCGCAGGATGGTTGGGACCATGTTTCGGCTTACCGGACTGTTGGTATGATCATCAGTCCTTATACCAGAAGTTCCAGCACCATTCACACCAATTACAACCAGGTCTCCATGGTAAGAACCATTGAGCAGATTCTCGGAATTCCTCCAATGAATGTGATGGATGCGACAGCCATGCCAATGTTTGATTGTTTTTCACAAAAAGCGGATTTCACTCCATACAAAGCATTGAAAAACGAAATTGCTCTTGATGAGATGAATCCTGATCTTCGCAACTTAAAGGGCACTGCCCTTCATTTTGCCAAAAAAAGTATGGAGCCTCAGTTTGATGGGATCGACGACGGGGATGAGGATCTGTTTAACAGGATCTTATGGTTTGCTGCGAAAGGCAATACGAAGTATCCCCACATAAAGAAGTGACTAAAGTGAACTAAAGTGACTAGAGTCACTTGTTTTTTCAAAGATTAAGTTTTACCTTTGCACTGTGGAAGGATTTGATTGATTGCAACCACGGAAAAAAATGCTAAAACAAAGTGTATTGACTTCCCCTTCAATCATCCATCCCACTAAGTTTTAATCCGTCGCCTTAAAAAAGTGACTTAATAATTTAACCTATGGGATATCTATTTACCTCAGAATCAGTATCAGAAGGTCATCCGGACAAAGTTGCTGATCAGATTTCAGATGCAGTATTGGATGCATTCCTTGCTTACGATCCGAAATCAAAAGTGGCCTGCGAGACGATGGTCACTACCGGACAGGTGATCCTGGCCGGCGAAATCAAATCAGAAACCTATGTCGACGTCCGCGATGTGGCCAGAAAGGTCATCAACAAAATCGGCTATACAAAAGCGGAGTATCAGTTCGATGGAGACTCTTGCGGAGTCTTGACCGCGCTCCATGAGCAATCTCCCGACATCAACCGGGGCGTTGATCGCGCCGAGCTGGAGAACCAGGGAGCCGGCGACCAGGGAATGATGTTCGGTTACGCTTGCAGCGAGACCGATAACTTCATGCCACTACCGCTGGAACTTGCCCATGCCTTGCTCAAAGAGCTGGCAAAAATCCGCAAAGCCGGCAAGGTGATGAAATACCTTCGCCCGGATGCAAAATCGCAGGTAACCATCGAATACGATGATAATAACCAGGCAATAAAAGTTCATACCATCGTGATCTCAACCCAACACGACGATTTCGATGCCGATGATGTCAGAATGCTTGCCAAAATCAAGGATGATGTTCAAAATATCCTGATCCCGGCGACCAAAGCTGTACTTCCTGTCCGTTTGCAGAAACTCTTCGAACCCGGCTATATTTTGCACGTCAATCCTACCGGGAAGTTTGTTATCGGCGGACCGCACGGAGACAGTGGACTTACCGGACGCAAAATTATTGTAGACACTTACGGAGGACGCGGCGCCCACGGAGGCGGCGCATTCTCGGGCAAAGATCCATCAAAAGTCGACCGTTCTGCCGCTTATGCAGCCCGTCATATTGCTAAAAATGTGGTTGCTGCTGGTGTAGCAGGAGAAATTCTTGTACAACTTGCCTACGCCATTGGTGTTGCGCAACCAGTCAATATCTATGTAAATACTTATGGATCTGCTAAGGTAAATTTGCACGACAACGAAATAGCCGACAAAATTTCGGCCCTGTTCGACCTTCGTCCTTATGCCATTGAACAGCGTTTGAAACTCCGTAATCCAATCTACGAAGAGAGTGCATCATACGGTCATATGGGTCGGTCCCCACGTCTGGTAACCAAAAAATTTGAATCGGCCTATTTCGGTAATGTCGAATTAGAGGTTGAATTATTTACATGGGAAAAACTCGATTACATCGATAAGATCAAATCAATATTTGGAATATAAGAGATTGATTATCTAATTATAAGAGGCCCCGCTGCATTGGTTTGCAGCGGGACTTTCTTTTTGATCCCTTCTTTTTCTCCATTTTTTGCCGTAACTTATGGTATCAAACTTCCTGCTGAATAGTTTGAGGTCACAAATTGTGACCTCAAACTATTAGGAGCAGTAAAAAAGAGCCAAATCATTTTAAACATCGAAAAAATGGAACTACAATTAATTCAAAACAAAATTCATGAGATCCGGGGACAAAGAGTGATGATCGACTTTGACCTGGCTGATATGTACGGTGTTGACACAAGAAGTTTAAAACAATCGGTTAAAAGAAATGAAAGCCGTTTCCCACCGGACTTTATGTTTGAACTGTCAAGAGAGGAATGGCATAATTTGATATCACAAATTGTGATACCAAACAGAGGAGGGAATAGATTCTTGCCGTATGCTTTTACAGAACAAGGTGTCGCGATGCTCTCAAGCGTCCTTCGAAGTGAAAAGGCAACTCCGAGAAAAGCAGTCAGTTATTTGGCTGTGGGAAAATAGGCTTAATCCAAAATATTCACCCAACTCCCCTCAGCCTCGCTCGGGGACCGGTCTAAACAGCTAATCCTAACCCCTCGGCTTCGCTCGGGGACCCGAATACCTCGTCTCCAATTGCCCTTCGACCCTTCGACTTCGCTCAGGGACCACCCCGCTCAGGGACCGG
>JAVHPO010000415.1:0-7543 GCA_036170635.1 Prolixibacteraceae bacterium
TTTCGGCACTTTCGAAAATTGCATCGATCACCTTCATATTATTTACGGCATCATGCAAAGCTGTAGGAACCGGACTATCTTCAAGAATTGCTTTGGCAAATAGTGCGGCCTGAATTGGGTACTGGTCAACTGCTTCAATAACAATTTCTTCTGAACCGGTTTTGGTGCGCACCCAAACCCTACTTGGTGCATCTTTCGGTGCATTTACCGGAATTTCAATTTCAATGTGTCCGTTATTACCAATAACATGAACGCACTGATATGGCATCAGCTGGGTTGAACAGGTGAATGTCAAAGTTTTTCCGTTTTTAAAACCGAGAATTGCAGAAGTCAACCGGTCGGTTTTCATGACAGGATCGCGATCAATACCCGAAACAACCCTTGTTGGCTCCTCATTAAACAGAAACCGGGGAAACGAAACGCAATAACATCCACACTGCAATTTGGATTTTTTTGTATTCCGGGAATTACTTTTTCCCGCCCAATTTTTGCAGTACTGAGTATCCCCCAGCGAATTGTATTTTGCATGATTTTTTCTTTCTTCTTGTTCTTGTCAATGACTCGTCCGAAAAATGCTAGAGAGTCTTAATAGAACAAATTTAAAATAATATTGTTACTCTTAAGTTTTCCATCAACAAATCCATCTAAGCAGCCCATTAATCGTTGGCTATTGGTGTCGTGTGCTTAACTATAATGCAATTATTATTTATAATCATTCCAATTAATTAATAGATTGAACAGCCTTGATCTAACTAGTTCCTTCAATGAACTTTTACATACGCTAAACATGATAAATGTAATCAGTATAATTTGTATATTGCCGTAGATTTCCTTAACAATTAAATATGAGAAAAATTGTTATTATCCTAATTACTTTATTCTGTCAAAACCCTACCTTTTCGCAGGAAAGCAGCTTGCCAAATCAGATTACACTTTGGAATCCGTATGAATTAAAATTCACTCCAGACAACAAATATCTGGTAGCCAGTTCGCCAAACGATTCGAAAATTTGGAATTTGGAGAACCTGGAGTGTATTACTATTGCTCCAAATTTTTATACAAAAGATACAAATTCTACGGATAATTGCTGGACATATTTGCCTGATACCAATATGTTTTTCTTTCATCAGACTATCTTGGGAAATGGAATTTTTTCCATAAATGCTGACGGAAAATCCACTACAGCCGTAGGAGAATTGGGAGGTGGCAAATTCAGTAATTTTCGATTTGACAGCCCGCCAAGTTTCTTCTTAACTTCGGAAATACTTTTAACTATCAGGGTAGATAAGAAATATTTGCCATACATTTCTATAGAAAAATTAGGCGAAACCAAACCTCTTTTTACTGCTAAGCTTGATGGTAAAAACACGTTAAATGTTTCCAACAAGCATTTTACAGTTTTGAAAGGCGAAGGCAATATTTATTATTTGCTCTCCCTGCGTTCTGCTGCCTATTCTGAAAATGCCGAGTGCGCCGTTACGGAAATTAATTTGGATACTCAACAAACACGGGTAGTTTCCAAAAGTTTAGTTGTACATGTTGGTGATAATTCAAACTCGGTATCGATTCACGAACAACTAAAATTAAGCGCTGAAACGCCCAATTTTATCATCCTAAACTTGGGCGGTCTGGTTTATGCTGTTCGCAAAACTGACGGGAAAGTATTACCAAACGCTGATATACTTTCTAAATTTCCGGAGCATTCATTCCCTGGTATTTGTGGTGAACGAGATGGAAAATTGATTGTTCGTTCGTTTGATTTGGGTGATAAGAAAGGCCTTGTTTTTCATACTTTCGATTTCGATTCGCAAACCACATTAGAACAAATCATGCATTTTGGTATTGATATTTTTACTGTAAAGGAATATCGTATTGCCATTTCACGTAACGGAAAAGAATTTGCTATCGCTTACAAATGGGATAACGACAAAGGTTTTAAAGTTGCCTATCTCGATACCCACAAAATGACCATGTTGCGTGATAAATCCAATACAGTTGAAAATTTTCTAAAACAACAAGCTGAAGATCAAAAAGCTTTTCAAATTGCCCGGGAAAAGAAAGTCCTGGAATTGCAGAATAAGCCAAAAGAACAAATAGTTGCCCGAGCCTGGTATGCCGTTATCGACAAAAACAATAACCGAACCGGTCTTGGTTTTAAACTCGACTGTGATCCCAATGGCAATATATCGGGTTATTTCGAATATCGTTTTACCCCATCCGGTATGGGACATACCTATTATTATGATGCCCAATTTGAAGTTACAGGACATTTTATTGACGGGAAAACATTTGTACTTAATATTGGCAGAACCAAATTCATCAATGATAAACTGGATGAATCGCAATTCAACATAAAAACTCTCACATTTGAAATTCTGATAAATCCAACTTTTGATGGATACAATATTCACAGCAAGGAACTTGGAGGAGATTTTTTAGAGGGATATATTGACAGCCATTATTTTTAAACACTTGTGCAATGATAAAACTCCTGGCAGTTATTGTCGGAACAGCATTTTTGGTCTCTTGTCAGCAAAAGGGTGCACCCACCGATCAACAGCAATTTGTCAACCTGAATGTTGATAAATGGAAGAAAGAATTAATTATCAACGGGGAGGTGGGAACACCTTGCGAGGATGATTACATGAAATGGATAGCCAAAAATCCGGAGAGCTATTATGGACTTCCATCAAGTATTGATGTGAAAATATTTGATGCCAATAAGGATCAGGTGAACGATCTTTTGCTCTATTTCCCCGCAGGAAATGCTTGTACCGGCGGACACGAAGAAGGTTCTGATTTTGTAAAACTGATTTATTCCAACGGTAATGATTTTCTGTCGAATAGCAATCTCAGGGATAAAATTGCATCAAAAATTGAGCAGGAATACTATGCGCAGACCAATACGGATGTGGAACGGGCAATATTTTCCATAAAAGAGTTCAATACTGACATTTCAGGGAGCTATCAGCTTTGGACTAAGGAAGACCCGGATTGTTGTGCCAGTGTGGAAGGCTCGTTCAAATACAATCCATTTACTTTCAAAATTGAAATTACGCATCAAATTGCAAAATAGAAAGAATAGAAAAATTATAAATCAATGTAGACTCAAAAAAGATGAAAGCGAAATTATTTGTAGTTGTATTATTTGTTTTGACATTATCAAATGTTGAGGCGCAAAACCCAGGCAGTTCCAAAACAGATGGTGAATCACCCAAAGTGGTATTTGCCAATGACTTTCTTTCCGCAACTTTAGAAAGGATCCTGAAATCATCAGGGATTGAAGTTCTTGATACTCAGCCAAAATATTTGAAGATTAACCTGGGTAAAGAGCTAAAAATTGCTACGTATATTGATATAGACGGTGATAAACAATATTTGATTTTCAATGGAAGTAATGCGCTCAAAGAGGGCACTACTCCTGCTCAGGCCAAAGAATTGGTTTCTGATATAAATACGCAAACAAATTTTATAAAAGCCGGATATGATCAGGAAAACAATAAAATTGAGTTTCGCTATTATTTTTGGATAAAGGACGGTTTTACCGAAAACTCGATAATCAGCGCTTTGGAGATGTATAGATTAACCTACATGTACACATTCTCTGTCGATAAGAACGAATTGTTGAAATAGGCTAACGGTTGATTCAATCCAAATGGACAAAAAAGAACGCCTGAATGATTCACTCAGACGTTCTTTTTTAGTTTCCGGCACAAATTTCGTATTGCTACAATGCCACTTTATCCTTTATCCTTTTCCCTTTATCCTTATAGTGTCTTAGCTACCTCAACCTGCTCGAATGCTTCAATAAAGTCTCCTTCGTGCACATCGTTGTAGTTCTGGATGTTCAGACCACACTCGTAGCCTTTGGCCACCTCTTTGACGTCATCCTTGAAGCGTTTCAGTGATTCGAGTTCGCCGGTGAAGACGACGATACCGTCGCGGATCAGGCGCACCTTCGAGTTGCGGATGATCTTGCCATCGCGGACGATACATCCGGCAATGGTACCCACCTTGGTAATCTTGAAGGCGGTGAGAACTTCGGCAGTTCCTTTGATCTCCTCTTTGATTTCGGGGGCAAGCATTCCCTCCATGGCCGATTTGATCTCGTTGATCGCGTCGTAGATGATGGAGTAGAGGCGGATGTCGATCTCCTCCTTCTCGGCCAGTTTCCTGGCACTCATGGAAGGACGCACCTGGAATCCAACGATGATCGCATTGGAAGCCGATGCCAGCATGATGTCTGACTCTGTGATCTGTCCGACCGCCTTGTGGATCACATTGACCTGGATCTCGGTAGTGGAGAGTTTGATCAAAGAATCGGAAAGCGCTTCGATCGATCCGTCCACGTCGCCCTTGACGATGATGTTCAGTTCCTGGAAGTTGCCGATAGCAATCCTTCGGCCTATTTCGTCGAGGGTAATGTGTTTCTGGGTCCGCAAACCTTGTTCGCGCTGCAACTGTTCACGTTTGTTGGCGATCTGGCGGGCTTCGCGTTCGCTCTCCATGACGTTGAATTTATCGCCTGCCTGCGGCGCGCCGTTCAATCCGAGGATCAATACCGGTTCTGCAGGACCGACGCTTTCGACGCGCTGGTTACGTTCGTTGAACATTGCCTTGATGTGACCAAAATGGGGTCCGGCCAATAGCACATCTCCGACTTTCAGGGTACCCGATTGAACCAGGATGGTGGCTACAAAACCACGGCCTTTGTCGAGGGTAGATTCTATCACCGAACCATTGGCCCGTTTGTTTGGGTTGGCTCTCAGATTGAGCATTTCAGCTTCGAGCAGTACTTTTTCGAGCAGTTCGGCGACGCCAAGACCTGATTTGGCCGAGATGTCGTGCGACTGATATTTTCCTCCCCAGCTCTCCACCATGTAGTTCATGTTGGCTAGCTGGTGTTTGATTTTTTCGGGATCAGCGGTTGGCTTGTCCACCTTGTTGATGGCAAACACGATCGGAACGCCGGCCGCAGAGGCATGGTTAATGGCCTCAATAGTTTGAGGCATCACGTCGTCGTCGGCCGCAACGATAATGATGGCGATATCGGTTACCTGTGCACCACGGGCACGCATGGCGGTAAACGCTTCGTGACCCGGTGTATCGAGGAAGGTGATCTTTCGACCGTCCTCCAGTCTCACATTGTAGGCGCCGATGTGCTGGGTTATACCCCCTGCTTCTCCGGCGATTACGTTGGCTTTTCGAATATAGTCAAGCAGTGAAGTCTTACCGTGGTCGACGTGTCCCATGACGGTTACAATCGGTGGACGGGAAATAAGATCTTTTTCAGAATCTTTCTCTTCAAGAATGGCTTCCTGTACTTCGACCGAGATAAATTCGACCTTGTAACCGAACTCATCGGCAACGACCGACATGGTTTCTGCATCCAGACGCTGGTTGATAGAGACGAAAAGTCCGAGTGACATACAGGTCGCGATAACCTGTGTCGGGTTAACGTCCATCATACTTGCCAGTTCACTTACTGAAACAAACTCGGTAATTTTGATGATGTTTCTGTCGATGTCTGCCTGTGCACCCTCTTCAGCCATCTTCTCTGTGTAGGCCAGTCGCTTGTCGCGTCGGTGTTTGGAGCCTCGTGTTTTTTGGCTTTTGGTGGTCAGACGGGCAAGGGTCTCTTTGACCTGCTTTTGTACATCCTCTTCGTTGACCTCTTTTTTAAGCGGTAATTTTTTCTTTACGACCAGGGAACTCTTCTTCTTGATTGTACTTTTTTCTTTTCCCGGCTCTTTTTTCTCTTTGGTTTCGTCGCCCTTCTTCTCAATGTTCAGCGGAACACGCTCTTTGGCATCTTTGGAAACGCGCTTGCGTTTTTTCTTGCGCAAGGAACGGTCTTCGTCACGAACTCCGATGCCCTTTTTAAGACCTTCGACAGGAAGCTCAATCTTTCCTACAACTTTAGGTCCTGAAAGGATCTCCCTTGCATGTTTGAAAATCTCTTCCGGAACGTCCACAAGGTCTGGGACGATCTCTTCCAGCGCATCTTCAAGGTGTTTTACCTCACGACCCGGTTTCGATGGTTTTCCATCGGGGGTTTTGGGAGTGATATGTTTTTTCTTGGTCAGGGTAATCTCTTTCTTGCTCTTATCCGAAACTTTAGGTGAACTCAGGTCGATTTTCCCGATGATATTGATGTTGGCTTCCAACTGCGTAACGTTGGAAATCATTTCGGGAACGCTCTCAGCTTTCTCAGTCTTGGGAGATTCTTCAGTTTTTACTTCAGGTTCAGATACAACTGTCGGTGTGGGAACAGCTTTAGGAGCGGCAGGTTTTTCAACCACGACTTCAGGTGCCGGTTCTACTTTTTTCTCCTCTTTTGCCGGTTTTGCAACCGGTTCGGCAGGTTTTGATTTACCTGAAAGATTTTCGAGGTCAACAGAGCCAACCACTTTGATGGCAGGTTTCTCCGGCAGTGGGGTATGCGTGATCTCAGGCTTTGCAGCTATGGCTTGTGGCTCATGGTGTTTGATGTCATTGCCGTGGTGAAGACTGTTGTCGGTAATATTTACAGAGTCATCTTCAAAGTCATCGGCATGAACTTTGTGTTCACCATGATGAGTATCTTCGATGGTGATGGTATCTCTTTTCAAACGGCCGGGACGATGCATATCAGCCTCTACTTTGGCATCATGATCCTTACGAAACTGTTTTTCGAGGAGCATCTGGGCATCGACATCGATCTTCGCGTTGGGATCAGGGGTCATTTTGAATCCCTGTTTATTCAGAAACTCCACGATAGTAGAGATCCCCACGTTCAGATCGCGTGCTATTTTACTTAACCTTGTTGATACTTTGTTCCCTGTATCCATATTTTGCCAAACAGTTTAATTTGCTTTATCTCTTCCGGTTGATTGAACGTCTGACAGTTATTGTTCAAATTCGGACTTCAGTATGCGCAGAACCTCGTCGATGGTCTCTTCTTCGAAGTCGGTACGCTTGATCAGCTCCTCCCGAGAGAGGTTCAGTACATTTCGGGCAGTATCGCAACCAATGGATTTGAGCCCGTCGAGAACCCAATCATCGATCTCATCTGCAAATTCTTCCAGTGAGACATCCTCTTCGTCAGCAATTTCACGATCACGGTAAACATCAATGTCATAGCCTGTGAGCTGACTAGCCAGTTTGATATTCAATCCTCCTTTTCCGATGGCCAGTGAGACCTCCTCGGGCTTCAGGAAAACTTCGACCCTGTTCTCGTTGCCATAGATCTTGATGGAGGAGATTTTTGCAGGGTTAAGCGCTCTTTGTATGTACAACTGATTGTTGTTGGTGAAGTTGATTACGTCGATGTTCTCGTTACGTAACTCTCTCACAATGCCATGAATGCGCGAACCCTTCATTCCAACGCAGGCGCCAACCGGATCAATTCGGTCATCGTATGATTCTACAGCAACCTTGGCGCGTTCGCCCGGAATTCTGACAATTTTTTTAATGGTGATCAAACCATCCGAAATCTCAGGAACCTCAAGTTCGAAGAGTCTTTCCAGGAAGACAGGAGAGATGCGGGACAAAATAACGTAAG
>JAVHPO010000416.1:0-7524 GCA_036170635.1 Prolixibacteraceae bacterium
GGAGAATATCATTCCATTTATGATTCTTATGATCATTTTATAAAATTCAAAGATCCCGGCTTTTAATACGGTATTACTTTGTCAAAAACCGCCGGCCGGGCCATGATGAGAATGGCCAATGCCGATGTATATTATACCGGTTACGGGATCAAAATATTGCCGGGAATTCGTGAAGCCATTGATCAGCGCAACTGGAAAGAAGCACAGGAAAATATTGGGATCGTCTCAAAAACTTTGGAAAATTATACGCTGCAGGTGCAGCAGGCGATGAATATTATCACAAGATAAGCTGTTGGAACGTCAGTTCCTGGAATCATAATAGTACTGGAAAGGGAAAATTCAAAAACCGATTACAAGTCAGACGCCGTTTAACTGCGCTCATACATTATGGGGGTTTCATCAGTAAGTCAAGCGAATCGTCCCTTGAAAAGATTTGTAACATGTGATAGCGTCGTCGTCACAGTCTCGCATACGATGGTCATTCTCAAAAATCTTAAAAACCGACCAACCCCTCATACCCCAAATTCCTGCGATAAACCCCCTCCACCCCAAATCTGTTTAACCCTTAAAAACAAATCCCATGAAGCAACAAATCAATGTTAATTCAAAAAGAATCCTCTTATCTGTCGTGATTCTGAGTTTCCTGGCTCTGAATGCATGCAAAGTCACTTTTCTTCAGGGCTATGATGCCAAAATAGCAGAACAGATTGAGAACACCTCCAAAGCCGTTGATAAGTTTTACTTATCCATGTTAGACACCACCTCTGCCGAAAAGGGAGGTCGCGTATTCACCAAATTTTCTGAGCAATATGTGAACATTGAAGTGGAATTGAACTCCTTGTTAAGCAAAAACAGAATCCGCCCGCTCAATGAAAATTCTACCAGAATTTACGAGATTACCATTCAGTTATGGATGAAATACAAAGCAGAGCATAAAAAGGACAATACGCTAAGCGATGGCCTGATCAAATTAAACCAGGAAACTTTTAGCGATCTCTTCTATGCCATGCAAGTGGCCGAAAAAGGCAAAGAAATGGTCAGTAATCCTCCTCAATAACTAACGATTTAAAACTAACGATGATGAACTTCGATATCAATGGAGTATTGGCTGATATGTTATCAGCAATGAAAGGATCTGTCGGAGACAATTGGGAGAAGGTAAAACCCACCGCCGATCAATTTCTTCAGCGCAAGAAAGAAAGACTTAAACTTCTTGCAGAACTGCGAATCACAGGCGAATTAAGCCAGGAAAAATTTGAATCAAGGTTGTTGGACGAAAAGCTGATTGCTGAAGCAGAGTTAAATGCGGTGGCAGTTATTTCGAAAGCCATGGCACAAAAAGCGGCCAATGCTGCCATGGATGTAGTAGGAAAAGCGGTAACAATGGCTATCTCGGCAGCCTTATAATTTATTTTTGCATTTACGAACATGAAATGTTGTTTTGTTAATAATATGTTCGACCCTGGCCAGGGTCGTATGTTTATAGAAAATCAAGCAGTTCTATAAACATTTGACTCCCGAGGAGTCAAACAATTATCATAACCCAATGACATTGGCGCAGAAATGTTAATTTTAGGACTTTAAAAAAAATAAGACAATAGCCAATGTTTGAACAGACTTTCAAGAATATTGATGACATACTGCACAAGGACGCCGGTTGCGGAAGTGAATTGGATTATGTGGAGCAAACCTCCTGGGTACTATTTTTAAAGTACCTTGACGATTTGGAAAAAGACAAAGCCACCGCCGCCGAATTAACCGGGAAAACATACAGCCCAATCATCCGGACTGAGTTTAAATGGGACGTTTGGGCCGCCCCAAAACTTGACAATGGTAAAATAGATCACAATGCCTTAACAGGAGATGACCTCAAAGAGTTTGTCGACCACAAACTCTTTCCCTATCTCAAAAAGTTCAAAACCGATGCCGTAAGCGCCGACACCATCGAATACAAGATTGGCGAGATCTTCAGCGAATTGAAAAACCGCCTTCAAAGCGGATATGCCCTGCGCGATGTGATCAACCTCATCGACGAACTTCGATTCCGCACCCATGCCGAAAAGCACGAGATGAGCCATTTGTACGAATCCAAGATTCAAAACATGGGCAACGCGGGGCGCAACGGCGGAGAGTATTACACCCCGCGCCCACTCATTAAGACTATCGTGAAAGTGGTCGCCCCAACTATCGGCGATAAGATTTACGATGGCGCCGTAGGTTCTGCTGGCTTTTTATGCGAAGCCTTCGAATATTTGACCCACGGCAGGGGTGACATTCATGGTCGCCAGACCCTCTCCACGAAAGATTATGAAATTCTGCAAAAACGGACCTTCTACGGCAAAGAGAAAAAATCGCTAGCCTACATCATTGGCACCATGAACATGATCCTGCACGGCGTCGAAGCCCCAAACATTGTGCATACCAACACCCTCGCAGAAAACCTTGCCGACATTCAGGAAAAAGACCGGTACGATATAGTACTGGCCAATCCACCTTTCGGCGGAAAAGAGCGTGCCGAAGTACAGCAAAATTTCCCCATTAAAACAGGAGAAACCGCTTTTCTCTTTTTACAGCATTTCATTAAAATACTCAAAGCCGGAGGCAAGGCCGGTGTAGTTATTAAAAACACCTTTTTAAGCAACACCGATAACGCTTCCGTAAGCCTCAGAAAACAATTGCTCGAAAGTTGCAACCTCCATACCGTGCTCGATCTGCCCGGCGGTACCTTTACCGGTGCAGGGGTTAAAACCGTTGTGCTCTTTTTCGAAAAGGGCGCCCCAACCCGCAAGGTGTGGTACTATCAACTCAACCTCGACCGCAACCTTGGCAAAACCAATTCACTCAACGAAGCAGATTTAGCCGAGTTCGTCGAACTCCAAAAAACCTTTGCCCCCTCCGGAAACTCCTGGAGCGTAGATATCCGGTCCCCGAGCGGGGTGGTCCCCGAGCGGAGTCGAGGGGTCGAGGGGTACGACCTCTCAGCCAAAAACCCCAACAAAAAGGAAGAAACCGCCCTGCGCACCCCCACGGCCATCCTGGCCGAGATGAAAACCCTCGACGCCGAAAGCGCCGCAATCCTCGAAAATCTAATGGCCACAGTACTATCCTCCTCTTAATACCTGCAAGTCTTGCACGTCCTGCAGGTCCTGCAAGCAAAACCCTGATGATATCAACAATCTAAAACCTCCCACCATGCCCACCCCCTTACTCCCTCCCTCTGGCGGATACCGCAAACTGATCTCTTACCAAAAAGCCGAAGCAGTGTACGACTTAACTTTTTACTTTTGTGCCAACTACCTGAAAAGAGGCGATCGCACCATCGACCAGATGGTACAGGCTGCCCGATCGGGCAAGCAAAATATTGCGGAGGGCAGCGCCGCCTCGGCCACCTCAAAAGAGACCGAAATCAAACTGATGAACGTGGCCAAAGCCAGTCTCGATGAGCTCCTGCTCGATTACGAAGACTATCTGCGCACCCGCAACCATGCCATCTGGGAGGCAAATTCCAAAGAGGTAACCGCTATGCGTAAGCTCGGAAAAGAGCACAACGACGGCGCCTTTTATGTGCAACTTGCACAGACCCGCCCGCCCGAAACCATCGCCAACATGGCCATCAGCCTGATAAACCAATCCACCTACCTGCTGCGCCGCCAAATAAACGTTTTGGGCGAAGCCTTTCTCAAAGAGGGGGGCTTCCGCGAACGAATGACACGCCTCAGAATCGAAGAACGAAAAAAAGGAAACAATTAAATGGAGCAATTGATAAAACAAGGCGATGCCCTAAGCCCGGTTACTGAACGAAGTCGAAGTATGCCGAAGGGTTGGGAAATGAAGAAGTTGGAAGGCTGTTTCAAATTAAAAAGTGGAGATGGTTTAACAAGCAAAATGATGAGTGAATCAGGTGTATATCCTGTATTTGGAGGGAATGGAATTGCAGGTAAGCATGATAGTTATAATCTCTCAGGAAGCAATATTATCATCGGAAGAGTTGGTGCCTTATGTGGAAATGTGAGGCATATGAATGAAAATATCTGGCTTACAGATAATGCTTTTAGAATTGTTGATTATAAATATGAATTTGACCATTCCTTTCTAACATATTTACTGAATTTTAAAAATTTGCGAGAATTTGCAAGGCAAGCTGCACAGCCTGTTATTTCAAATTCATCTTTAAAAGACGTAGTTTTAGAATTTCCTAAATCACTCTCCGAGCAACAATACATCGTCTCCATTCTCGACCAAACCTTTGCCGCCCTGGCCAAAGCCAAAGAAAACGCCCAACGCAACCTCCAAAACGCCAAGGAGCTTTTTGAAAGTTATTTGCAGGGGGTGTTTGATAAAAAAGAACAAGGTTGGCAAGAGAGATCATTAGGCGATGAAAATTTAATACAAATAATAGACGGTGATAGAGGGAAAAACTATCCATCCCAAAAAGATTTTTTGGATGAGGGGTTTTGTTTATTTATGAATACAAAAAATGTTAGACCCGATGGTTTTGAGTTTAACACTACAATGTTCATTAGCGAATCAAAAGATAAAGCTTTGGGTAAAGGAAAGTTGAAACGTAATGATGTAGTAATGACTACTCGAGGAACAATTGGCAATCTTGGTGTTTTTAATAATGAAATTAAATATGACAATATCCGAATTAATTCAGGAATGCTCATTTTCCGTCCAAATCTCAATCAAATTACATCAAAATACCTATTCGAAATATTAAGGTCAGGTATTATTACATCTCAGATTAAAAAACATGTTTCTGGAGCTGCACAACCTCAATTGCCGATTAAAACCCTGGTGAATTTTACATTTCCTGTGCCCAATTCATTAACCGAACAACAAGCCATCGTCTCCAACCTTGATGCCCTTTCCGCCGAAACCAAAAGATTAGAAGCCATTTATCAGCAAAAACTTTTAAATTTGGAAGAACTTAAAAAAACGGTACTGCAAAAAGCGTTTAACGGGCAATTGTCTGAATTATGATTTATAGGATTGGAAGATTATAAGATGTTTTTATTGCAAATTTCATAACTTTAATCTTTTAATCCTAATAAATCTTTAATCCTATAATCCTGTAATCCTAAAAATCCTAGTCCGATGTATGAAGAATTAACACATAGAATTATAGGATGTGCAATGAAGGTACATTCGACACTTGGAAATGGGTTTCAGGAAGTGATCTATCAGCGTGCACTGGCTATTGAACTGCATAAACAAGGCTTATCTTTTCAAAGAGAAATGGAAATGCCGATTTTTTATGATGACATTAATATTGGCACCCGAAGAGTCGATTTCTTTGTGGAAAATATAATGGTTGAGTTAAAGGCCTTGATCAAATTGGAAGATGTCCACCTGGCACAGGCAATGAATTATTGTGAGGCTTACAATTTGCCGATCGGTTTGTTAATAAACTTTGGTTCGAAAAGTCTTGAGTTCAAAAGAGTCTACAATGTCAACCACCCCGAAAACAAAGATTTCATAAAAACCCATCCTAAAATCCAATGATACTCATCCACAAATCTTACAATCCTATAATCCTCTAATCCTATAAATCCTAATTCAGACAATTATGAACGAAGCCGAAACCCGTGCCGAACTAATCGACCCTCAGCTAAAAGCTTGCGGCTGGGGCATTGTTGAAGGCTCCAGGATACTTCGCGAATACAATATTACCGCCGGTAAAATACAAACCGGAGGTATTCGTTCAAAAAAACTAACCGCCGATTACGTATTGGTTTACAAAGGCATCAAACTGGCTGTCATCGAAGCCAAAAGCGACCGGCAGGGAGTTGGCGAAGGCGTGGCACAAGCCAAACAATATGCCGAAAAACTCCACCTCGAAACCACCTACGCCAGCAATGGCATAGAAATTTACTGCATCTGCCTGAAAACAGGCAAAGAAGGTTTGGTTGCCAACTACCTTACCCCCGAGGAACTTTGGGATAAGACCTTTGCTGTACAAAACGAGTGGAGGGAAAAATTCAGCGCCGTTCCTTACGAAGACAAAGGTGGCACCTGGCAGCTTCGCTATTACCAGGAAATAGCCGTAAAAAACACTTTGGAAGCCGTTGCCAACAATACACAACGCATTCTTCTGACCTTGGCAACCGGAACAGGCAAAACAGCCATCGCTTTTCAAATAGCGTGGAAACTTTTCCATACAAGATGGAACCTGCGCGATAGGGCAGGGCTGCAGGGCGGAGTCGAAGCGCGTCGTCCGCGAATATTGTTTTTGGCCGACCGCAACATCCTGGCCGACCAGGCCTACAATGCTTTTTCTGCCTTCGCCGAAGATGCTTTGGTGCGCATCAAACCCGACGAAATACGAAAAAACAACCGTGTTCCGGTCAATGGCAGCATCTTCTTTACCATCTTTCAAACCTTTATGAGTGGTACGGATAACGAAGGCAAACCCGCTCCCTATTTTGGCGGGTATCCCGCCGACTTTTTCGATTTCATTATCATCGATGAGTGCCACAGGGGAGGGGCCAACGACGAAGGCAACTGGAGAGGCATTCTGGAATATTTCGAACCCGCCGTTCAATTGGGTTTAACCGCCACCCCCAAACGCAAAGACAACATCGATACCTACAAATATTTCGGCGAACCTGTTTATATCTATTCCCTCAAAGAAGGCATCAACGATGGCTTCCTGACACCCTTCAAGGTCAAGCGCATCCAAACAACCATCGACGATTACATTTATACCAGCGATGACCAAATTATCGAAGGTGAAATTGAAGAGGGAAAACTCTACACCGAACCCGATTTTAACAGAATTATAGAGATAAAAGCACGGGAGGCAAAGCGGGTTCAGATATACATGGACGAAGCCAATCAGAAAGAGAAAGCGATTATCTTTTGCGCCACCCAGGATCACGCCGCCGCTATTCGCGACCTGGTTAACCAATGTAGAGACAAGGCACGCCTTGTCTCCGGTAAAAAAGACTTTGTCTCCGTTAACTATTGCGTTCGTGTTACCGCCAACGATGGCGCTATTGGTGAGCAGTTTTTGCGGGAATTTCAGGATAATGAAAAACTTATCCCAACCATTCTTACTACCTCGCAAAAGCTTTCAACAGGGGTCGATGCCCGAAACATCCGTAACATTGTTTTACTGCGCCCGGTCAACTCAATGATTGAGTTTAAACAAATCGTTGGACGAGGTACACGTCTGTTTGATGGCAAAGAGTTTTTCACCATCTACGATTTTGTCAATGCATACCACCATTTTGCCGATCCCGAATGGGATGGCGAACCGCTCGAACCCGAAACAGCCATAACCAAAGACCCCGTAACATATCCACCGCAACCGGAAGCACCACCAGAAGCAGCAAATGAACCCAATCCACCCCGGCAAAAAGTCAAAGTAAAGTTGAGAGATGGCAAAGAACGGGAAATACAACACATGATTTCTACTTCATTTTGGAATGCTGATGGCAAACCAATTTCGGCTGAGGAATTTTTAAACAATTTATTCGGTACACTTCCCGATTTTTTCAAAAGCGAAGAAGAGTTACGGGC